>JAAZAC010000132.1 GCA_012514545.1 Actinomycetales bacterium
GTCGCAGGCGGCACGGCCGGCGGCCGGACGCCGGGCGGGTGCGCGGCGCCCGCAGCGGTCCGCGGCGCGGGCGCCGACGGCGGGGTGCCGGGCCGCGCGGTCGGCGTCCCGATGGCCTGTCGGACGGACTGGCGCTGCACGGTGGCCGCCGGCGACCCGGCGGCCGGACGGGTCGCGGCACCGGCCACCGCGCCGGCCGCAGCGCCGCCCGCCGCGGCCCCCGCGACGGTCCCCAGGGTCGACGCGCCGCCGCCCCCGGCACCGAGCCCGTCGCCACCGGGCCCACCAGGCCCACCGGGCCGGCCGTCCCCGTCCCACGGCCCGGAGGGCAGCGTGACGTGCCGGGTGGTGGCGTCGAGCGCGTCGTAGATCGCGGCCCCGTCGACGGCGACCCACGGCTCGAGCTCGCGGACGAGCTCGCCGGGGCTGTGCGGCCCGTCGTCGTGCGGGCCGAGGGTGACGGCGCAGAGGGTGTCCAGGTCGTTGGGCACCGCGGGGCTGAGCTCCGCGGGCGGCACGGGCGTGCCCTCGACCGAGGGCGCGTGCGGCGGACCGCTCACGGGCACGGTGCCGGGCGCCGTCGGCCAGCGCCCGGTGAGGGCGAGGTAGAGCAGGGAGACGAGGCCGACGGTGTCGGCCCGCGACGTCGTCTTCGCGTCGCCGTGGGAGTTGCCGAACAGTTCGCCGTCCATCGCGAGGCCGGAGACGAGGATCCCGCCGTCGGGGGTCACGTGCACGGCGGCCGGCCGCAGGGCGAGGTGGTGCACGCCGCGCCGGCGGGCCACCTCGAGCGCCGCGGCGGCCTCGCCGACGACGGCGCGCGCCTGGTCCGCGGGCAGCGGCCCGTTGGCGGTGAGCTGGGCGAGGTCCTGCCCGACGACGGGCTCGGTCACCACGTACGCGATCCCCTCGTGGTCGCCGACGTCGAGCACGCGCAGCAGCCGCGGGTCGGAGACCAGGGCGGCCCGCCGGGCGGCGTCCTGCGCGCGTCCGACGACGTCGCCGCCGACGGTGAGGATGACGGCGCGCACCGGTCGGTCGAGGATCTGGTCGCGCGCGGTCCAGGTCTCGGCGCCCGGCAGGTCGCTGGCCACCGGCTGGTGCAGCCGGTAGCGCCCGGCGAGCAGGGTCCCGCGCCCGATCACGGCGTCCAGACGATCACCTCCGCGGTCGTGCCCGTGGTCGGGCGTCCACACGTCCCCGGCCCGCGCCGACGCGGCGTACGGCCCGGCCGCCGCGACGGGGGCCGCGACCCCGGTCGCACCGACGGTGCCGATGACGCCGGTCGCGCCGACGGCGCCCATCGTGCCGGTCGCCGCCGCCCCCTCGGCGTCGACGGTGCCGACGGTGCCGACGGCGGCCGACGCCGCCGCAGGTCCTGGGGTCCTCATGCTACGGCCGAGGCGCCCGACCAGGGGGCGCAGGAAGTCGTCGAGCTCGGTGACGCCCAGCCGGCGCAGCAGGAACGCGTACAGGACGAGCATGAGCCCGCCGACGACGACGCACGCGAGGACGGCCTTCGGCCACGACGCCGCGGCGAGGTTGCCGAACACGCGGCTGACCAGCCACCCGGTGCCGGTCGCGACGGCGGCCGCGAGCCCGGCCCGCACGTGCAGCCGGACGATCCGGCTGAGGCCGCCGCCGAGCCGCCGCCACACCTGCGCCCCGCCCCAGACGGCGCCGACGACGTACGACGCCGCGATCCCGCCCGCTGACCACGCCACCCAGTGCTGCGGCGGCGCGACGAGCCAGCCGAGCACCGCGCCCGCGACGACCACGCCGGCCATGACGACCTGGATGCGGAAGAGGCCCTTGGCGTCCTCGTACGCGTAGAACACCCGCTGGCACAGCGCCCACGCGCCCACGGCGGCGAGGCCGCACATGAACGCCACGATGATCGGCGCCATCGAGGTCGCGTCGGCCTCCGTGGTGCTCGGGTACAGCGCGCGGACGAGCGGCACGGCGAGCACCGCGAGCCCGGGGGCTGCGAAGAGCGTGAAGACCGCGATCGTGCGCAGGCCCTGCGAGAAGTCGGCGCGGACGGCGCGGGTCTCGCGCGCGGCGGCGTGGTCGGACAGCCGCGTGAACAGCGCGGTGATGAGCGAGACCGTGACGAGCGAGTGCGGCAGCATGAAGATGCCGAAGGCCTGGTTGTAGGCGTTGTTGCCCGCGACGCCGGGGACCTGGGTCGCCGACGCGGCGGCGGCGACGCGCATGACGACGAGCACGCCGACCTGCCCGACGGCGAGCGCGGCGAACGTCCACCCGGCCACCCGGCCCGCGGTGCCCAGCCCCGCGCCGCGCCACCTGCCGCGCGGCCGGTAGCGGAAGCCGATGCGGCGCAGCGGCAGCACGAGCACCGCGGCCTGCACGACGACGCCGAGCGTCGCCGAGCCCGCCAGCAGGGCCACCCGACCGCCGTCCCACACGGACAGGTCGTCGCCGGTGCCGGGCTGGTAGGTGCCGAAGACGACGAGGAACGCGATGAGGCCGGCGATCGCGACGACGTTGTTCGCGACGGGCGCCCACATGTACGGCCCGAACACGGCCCGCGCGTTGAGGACCTGCCCGAGCATCGTGTACGCGCCGTAGAAGAAGATCTGCGGCATGCACCAGAGGGCGAACATCGTCGCGAGGCCCGCCTGCTCGGCGTCGGAGACCAGGAGGCGGATGACGAGGGGCGACGCGAGCGTGAGGACGAGCGTCGCCGCGCCCATGACGACGAACGACAGGGTGAGCAGCCGGTCGACGTACTCCTGCCCGTTCTTCGAGCGGTAGGCCCGGACGACCTGCGGCACGAGCACGGCGTTGACCACGCCGCCCGCGAGGAGCATGTAGAAGACGTTGGGCAGCCAGTTCGCGACGGCGAACGCGTCCGCGGCGAGCGACTCGGTCAGGCCGACGGCGAAGAGCAGCAGCGCGTTGCGGACCAGCCCGAGGACGCGGCTGACCGCGGTCCCGCTCGCCATGACGGCGGTGCTGCGGGACAGGCCGGCGCCGCCGGTGGGCTCCTCGCTCACGACCTGGCCTCCACGTCCGTCACGCCGACGTCCCCGGCCGCCGCGTCCCCGGTGCGCTCGTCGCCGGTGCGCTCGTCGCCGGCCTGCGCGCCGCCGGCCGCCGCGTCCCCGCCGGCCTCGTCCCCCGCCGCCGTCTCCGGCGAGAGCGCGTCGGGCCCGGCCGCGGGAGCGGGGGCCGCGCGTCGGGCCGTGCGGCCGCGCCGGACCGTCCGGACGAGGCCGACCACGAGCATGACGGCGAGCAGGCCGCCGATGATCGCCGCCCCGATGCCCTCCCACTCGGCGCGGACGCGCACGGGGAAGGTGGCGTCGTCGTCGACGAGGGTGCCGCCCGGGGTGCGCACCTCGACGGTGACGCGCACGTCGGCACTCTGCACCGCGTGCACGGGGATCTGCACGAGCGCGTCGCCCTGTGCGGGGATGGTCACGGGGATCGTCTCGTCGACGCGCAGCCGCGGGTCGCTGGGTCGCAGCCCGACGACGACGTCCACGTCCCAGGGCAGGTCGTTCGTCACGCGCAGGGTCAGGTCGCCCGAGCGGGAGATGAGGTTGACGATCTCGGTGGGCGCCTGGGCGCGCACGCCCGCGGCGAGGGCGGCGGTGAGGTCGCGGGAGGCGTCGAGGAGGGCGTCGCGCCCGTCGACGTCCTGCCGCCACGCGACGGCCAGCGGGGCGAGCAGCTCGAGCTCGGCGTCGCCGACGACGGCGTCCGGGTCGGCGACCATCTCGGCGAGGTCCCGGCGGCGGTCCACGGCCTGGCGGATGCCGGCGACGGTGCCCGCGCGGATCTCGGCGTCGCGGACCTCGCGGTCGGGCAGCGTGCCGCGGTCGATGCCCGGGTCGGCGAGGCCGATGAGCGCCGCGACGGGCTGCAGCCGCACCCACGGCACGGCCTCGAGCGCGTCGAGCTGCGCGGAGACCACCTCCGGGTCGGGCGCCCAGTCGCGCGGCAGCGTGACGAGGACGTGCCGGCTGTCGTTGGGCCGCTCACGCGTGATGACGGCGAGCTCGGCGAGGAGGTCCTGGGCCGCCGTGGCGGGGGTGAGCGTGCCCGACGGCGGCGCCCCCTGTCCGAGGGGCAGGCCGTCCGGGCCCACCTCCCCGTCCTCGGCGTCGGGGTCGGGCAGCGCGCCGACCCACCCCGTCCGGAGTGCCGCGGAGAGCCGCTCGTCGGGGACCAGGGTGGTGACGTCCCGGCCCTGCGCGGCGAGGGTCGTGTGCCCGCTCGGCGTGTAGGTGAGGACGGCGGGCGGGGGCAGCTCGCCGGGCCCGACGACGAGCGCCAGGTTCCCGGTGGTGGCGGCGAGGGCGGCGGTGGCCAGGTCGGGCCGGTCGTCGGCGGGCCACGCGAGGCGCACCCGCGCGGCGTCGGGCAGCCCGGCGACGCGCGCGGCCCGCTCGCCGCGGCGCACGGCGGCCGTGAGGAGCGGGCCCTCCTCGGCGTGGGCGAGCGCCGCCAGGTCGGGGTCGAGGTACGGCAGCAGCTGGACCTCGCGGTCGGTGAGCGCGTCCGCGACCCGCGCGGCCCACTCCTGCGACGAGGCGCCGGCCGTCGCGGCGGCCTCGAGCAGCCACGGGTCGAGCACCCACGTCACCGCGGGGTGGTCCGCGGTGGCCTCGAGGACGGCGGCGAGGCGGCCGTCGTCGGCGGTCGCGGCGTCGAGGCGGGCGGGCCACGCCGCGCCGGCCGGGTCGACGGCCGGCCCGACGACGGGTGCGAGCACGCTCACGTGCGTGGGGTTGACCTGCTGCTCGGGGAACCACACGACGAACGTGCGGGCGACGCCCAGGCGGCGGCGCGCGGCGTCGTCCAGGTCGACGACGGTGACCGCGAGACCCCGCGCGCCCCAGGCGGTCGTCCGGCGGGACAGCCGGACGTCCTCGGCGGGCACGACGACGCGGGTGGTGACGGACGCCCCGGGCGGGAGCGGCTCGGTCAGGTCGACGACCGCGACCACGGTGCCGACGCGGCCCTCGTCGCCCGCGCGGCGCCACCGGTCGAGCGAGGAGCGGCTGATGAAGGAGGACCGGTCGAGGGACACGGCCACGCGGGGGCGCGTCACCGGGGCGTCGCCGGCGTTGCGGAGCGTGACGGCGACCGTGAGGTCCTGGCCGGGCGCGAGGACGCCGGGGCTCACCTCGGTGAGGGCCACCTCGAGGGGGAGGGCATCGTCGTCGACGGCGGCGGGACGGGGCGCCGCGGCGGGACGGGGCGCCGCCGCGGGCCGGGTGGCGGGCTGGGCGGCGGAGGGCGCGGCGTCGGGCACCGCCGCCGCAGGGGCACCGGCCGCGGGCAGCGCGAGGGCGCCGGCCGCGATCTGCGCGCCGACGAGAGCGGCGAGGAGGGAGCCGAGCGCCGTCCCGGCGCGGCGGGTCATCCGCGGGCGGCGAGCACCGCGCGGGCGGTCACGGCCAGGCGGCGCTCGTTCGGGTAGGCGAGGCGGTCGGGCAGGTCGGTCATCGCCACCCACGCGACCTCCTCCGCCTCTCCGTCGGGGTCGCCGGCCACCGTGAGCTCGCCCCCGGTGGCCCGCAGGAGGAAGTGGTGGACCACCTTGTGGATCCGTCGGTCGTCGCCCGTGAACCAGTAGTCGATGACGCCGAGCGCGCCGATGATGTGGCCCCGGATGCCGGTCTCCTCCGCGATCTCGCGGACGGCGGCCTCCTCGGCGGTCTCCTCGCCCTCGAGGTGGCCCTTCGGCAGGCACCACTCGAGGCGGCCGCCGCGGTTGCGGCGCGCGATGACGGCGGCGTGCGGCGCCCGGTGCGCGTCGAGGTCGATTGAGACGACGAGCCCGCCCGCGGACACCTCCTCGACCACGGGAAGCGTGCGCGGCCGTCGCACGGGCGCGGGCTGGGGCCGCGCCAGGTGCAGGGCGTGCCCCCCCGGCGGCGTGGGCACCCGCCCGCGTCGCGGCTGCGGCATGACGCTCGCCATGCCGACACTGTAACGATCCCATCTGGCACGCTGGGGAACCGTGCCGCCCACGCCCCGCCCCGCCGAGACCGGCCTCACGCCGGCCGCCCTGCAGCGCCGCGCCGCCGCCGTCCTCGCGGAGATGGCGCCGGCGGCGGTCGAGCTGGGCGAGCTCTTCGCCGCCGCGGGCCACGAGCTCGCGCTCGTCGGGGGGCCCGTGCGCGACGCGTTCCTCGGCCGCGGCAGCACGGACCTCGACTTCGCGACGTCGGCCCGGCCCGACGAGACGGAGGCGATCCTCGCGCGCTGGGCCGACGCGCACTGGGACATCGGCCGCGACTTCGGCACCATCGGCGCCCGGCGGTTCGGGCGGCGCACGGACGCCGGGGAGACCCCCGACGTCGTCGTCGAGGTGACGACGTACCGCACCGACGCGTACGACCCGTCGTCGCGCAAGCCGCAGGTGGAGTTCGGGGACACGCTCGAGGGCGACCTCTCCCGGCGCGACTTCACCGTCAACGCCATGGCGGTGCGGCTGCCGTCCCTGACGTTCGTGGACCCGTTCGGCGGGCTCGCCGACCTCGCGGCGCGGCGCCTGCGCACGCCGGTGGGCGCGGAGCAGTCGTTCGACGACGACCCGCTGCGGATGATGCGCGCCGCCCGGTTCGCGGCGCAGCTGGGCTTCGACCTGGACGACGACGTCCGCGCGGCGATGACCGCGATGGCGGAGCGGATCACGATCGTGTCCGCGGAGCGCGTGCGGGACGAGCTGACGAAGCTCGTCCTCGCGCCGGACCCGCGGCCGGGCCTCGAGGCTCTCGTGGACACGGGCCTCGCGGACCACGTGCTGCCCGAGCTGCCGGCGCTGCGGCTGGAGATCGACGAGCACCACCGGCACAAGGACGTCTACCAGCACTCGCTCACGGTGCTCGAGCAGGCGATCGCGCTGGAGACCGGCACGCACGAGCACCCGACGGGTCCCGTGCCCGGCCCGGACCTCGTGCTGCGGCTGGCCGCCCTGCTGCACGACGTCGGCAAGCCGGCGACCCGGCGGTTCGAGCCGGGCGGCGGGGTGAGCTTCCACCACCACGAGGTGGTGGGCGCCAAGCTCGTGGCCCGGCGCCTCAAGGCGCTGCGGTTCGACAAGGAGACGGTGCAGGCGGTGGCACGGCTGACCGAGCTGCACCTGCGGTTCCACGGGTACGGCGAGGGGCAGTGGACCGACTCGGCCGTGCGCCGGTACGTCACCGACGCCGGGCCGTTGCTCGAGCGCCTGCACCGGCTGACCCGGTCCGACTGCACCACCCGCAACCGCCGCAAGGCGGAGCGGCTGCGCCGCGCGTACGACCACCTCGAGCAGCGGATCGCGCAGCTGCGCGAGGCCGAGGAGCTCGCCGCGATCCGGCCCGACATCGACGGCACGCGGATCATGGCGGTGCTCGGCATCGGGCCGGGGCCGGAGGTCGGCGAGGCGTACCGGTTCCTCCTGGAGCGGCGCATGGAGCTGGGCCCGCGGCCCCCCGAGGAGGCCGAGGCCGCGCTGCTCGAGTGGTGGGCACAGCGGCAGGCGGGGACGGCGCCCGACGGTGGAGCGCCCGACGGTGGAGGGCCCGACGGCGGGGCGCCCGACGGCGGAGCCGGCGCCCCCGCCTGATGCGGCTCCGGTCGATCCACCCGCGGTACCTGGACCCGATCGGCCTCGTCGCCTGCTCCCGGCGCCCTTCGGCCTGGCCCGCCTGCGCGATCAGCGCGCCACGGCGGGCCCGGGCTCGTCCCCCGTGGCCGCCCCGAGGTCGGCGAGCCAACGGCGTGGGTCGCTGCATCCGCACAGGTCCGTCCCGCTGACGATCCACGTAGCGCCTTGCGCGATGCACTCGCGCGCGAGCGGCAGCGTCATCCCACCGTCGACACCGAGCGGCGTACGTCCGCGCAGCGCTGCGACGCGATCGAAGGTCTCCGGGACGAACGTCGTGCCTGCGTGGCCCGGCGCGACGGACATGACGAGCACCCCGACGTCGGGGTCCAGGTCCGTGACGGCGTCGAGCGGCGTCGACGGGGCGATCGCGACCGCGGCGGCCCGCCCCGCCGAGCGGACGCCCGCGACGGCATCGGCCCAGCGGTCTGCCTCGACGTGCACGACGACGGTGTCGCACCACGTCCATGCCGCCAGCACGGCGAGGGGATCGGCGACCATGAGGTGAGCCTCGGCGGCCAGGCGGGTGGCCCGGGTGATGCGGGCGGCCTCGTCCGGCCCGAACCCGCCCGCGGGTCCGAGGGACCCGTCGGAGTGGTCCCAGTGCCACCGACGTAGCCCCGCCGCGGCGAGCCGGCGTACCACGGCCTCGCGCTCAGCCGGTGGTACGGACCACATCGACGCGGCGACCCGCAGCGGGTCGCCAGTCGCAGCGCTCACCGCTCCTCCGAGACGAGGGCGAGCACGGCCTCGGCGAGCGCCCGGTCGGTGACGAGCTCGGTGCACAGGCGGGATCGAGCAACGGCGGCCACGGCCAAGGCCTTGTCGGCGCCGCCGGCGACCGCGACGACCCGCGGGACGCGCCGTAGCTGGTCGGCCTGGATGGACACGCACAGCTCGGCGAACTCGGGTGCGACGACCTCGCCGGTGTCGGCGACGAGGATGGCCGCGATCTCTGCACGGACGCCCGCGGCGCGGAGGCGCTCGCGGTCCGCCACGGAGAGTGCGCTGTAGAGCTGTGAGTTCGGCGGCTCCCAGGAACCGACCGCGACGACCGCGGTGGTGACGGTGTCGTGCATCCGTAGCGCCTGGGCGACGTCCGGCTGTCGGCGCAGCGCCTCGGCCGTGCGCGCGTCGCCGACGACGAGCGGGGCGAAGATCGGCCGGGCTGAACCGCCAGAGCGGAGGGCGAAGCGCCGGATCACCTCGACCGGCGACACCTCGAGGTCGGCGCCGATCGCACCCGTGAGCTGGACCACGTCCACGCGTGGCAGCGCCGGCATGGACGCGCTCATCGCCGTGAGCGTGCGACCCCATGCCATGCCCACGACCTCGCCCTCGCGGAGCGTCTGCCCGAGGAGGTCTGCCGCAGCGGCGCCCACGAGCCGTCGTGCTTCGTCGGGGTCGTCCTCGTGCGTCTCGATGACGACGGCTCGCCGCAGACCGAGCGCCCGCTGGAGCCGCTCGGCGAGCTCGGGCACCGGAAGGCCGCCGTCGTTGATGCGGATGGTCACGACCCCTTGCTCACGGGCCTGGTCGAGCAACCGTGCGACCTTGAAGCGCGAGAGCCCGAACGCCTCAGCGATCTGCACCTTGCTGCGGTCGTGCAGGAAGTACTGCCGAGCGACTTCGACCATGAGAGCTCGGTCCGCCGCGGGGTTAGGTCGCCCTATGCTCACATGAGCAGTATACGGGATCGTTACCTGCTCATGTGAAGGACCCGCTTGCACCTTCTCGCATTCTGATGCACGGTATGGCCGACAGGTGAGCAGACTCTGCGCTCACATGAGCGCGACGTCTGTACCTGGGAGACATGACGATGCGAGGAGGCAGAGGCATGGTCCGACGACGGCGGGTACCGGAGGAGCTCGGCATCTTCGTCGTGATCCTCCTGGTCGGGGCGACGATCGGGATGGTCTCGCCGCGGTTCCTCTCGATCGACAACATGCAGCTCCTCCTGCTCAACGGGACCGTGATCGCCTTCCTCGCCCTCGGGCAGTCCTTCGTGCTGCTCACCGGTGGCATCGACCTGTCCACGGGGTCGGTCATCGCTCTGACCGGCATGGTCGCGGCGCTGGTCATGCGCGGCGGGCAGCCATGGTGGTTCGCGTGCCTCGTGGCGCTCGCGATCGGGGCGCTCGTCGGGCTGATCAACGGCACCCTCGTGCATTTCCTCCGGCTGCCGCCGTTCATCGTCACGTTCGCAGCGTTCGGCTACGCCGCGAGCATCCCCCTCATCCTCACCGGCGCCAACTCGGTGACGGTCGCCGATCCGATGTTCGCGATCGTCGGCCGCGGAGCGTTGTTCGGCATCCCGATGCCGGTCGTGCTCGTGGCGGTCGCCGCCCTGGTGTTCTGGGTGCTGCTGCGTCTCACGCCCACCGGCGTCCACATCTACGCCGTCGGCGGCAACGCCGAGACCGCGCGGCTGGCGGGCATCCCGATCGGCCGCGTGACGATCCTCGTCTACGTCCTCAGCGGCCTCTGTGCCGCGTTCGGCGGCCTCATCACGACCAGTCGCCTCATGGTCGGGTACCCGTCCGCCGGCTCCGGCAACGAGCTCTTCTACTCGATCGCCGCGGCGGTCGTCGGCGGCGTGAGCCTCTTCGGCGGCATCGGGTCCATCCAGGGCGCCTTGCTGGGCGCGGTGCTCATCGCCACGGTCTCGAACGGCATGAACGTCATCGGTGTCGAGAGCTACTGGCAGCCCTTGGTGATCGGGGTGATCATCCTCGCCGGCGTCACGCTCGACACCTACCGCCGTCGGATGCCGCTGTCGCAGCTCTTGCGACGCCGTCCGGCGGCCGACGCCGCGACGACGACCACGCCGTCCACCGCCGCGTCCACCCCGGCTGCCGCTGCCGTGGTGGCGCCCGTCGAGGGCGCCACGTCCACCGGATCGGGTGTCGACGCACGACCTCCCGCCAGCTGAACGACCACCACACCGCTCACGTCCGTGGGCCGACTCGAAGGATGAGGAGAAGAGAAGCCATGACGCTACGCACCAGGAGACTGGCGACAGGCGTGCTCGCCGTCGCCACCGCCTTCACGCTCGCGGCCTGCGAGGGCGCGGTCGACACGGGCACGGGCAGCGGGTCGACCGACGACAGCACCGCTACGTCCGAGGACGGCGACACCTCGACCGGGGGCATCCCGCGCCCCGCGGCCTGCGACGAGGAGACCCCGTACCTGGCGGTCGCCCTGCCGAACCTCACCAACCCGTACTACGTCGCGATGAAGGAGGGCTTCGAGGAGGCCGCCGAAGAGCACGGCTTCGACGTCGAGGTCCAGATCGCCGACGACGACGACGCGAACCAGCTCGCGCAGGTCCAGGCGATGCTCGCCAAGAAGCCCTGCGCGCTCGCGCTCAACGGCGTGAAGTCCGAGCCCGCCGCGGCGATCGTCTCCGAGGCGAACAAGGCCGGCGTGCCGGTGTTCACGGTCAACGTCGCGGTGGACGAGGACGCCCTCAAGGCCCAGGACGCCACGATCGTGCAGTACCTCGGCGCCGACAACGTCGCGGGCGGCCGGCAGACCGCCGAGCAGGTGCTCGCGGACTTCGGCGAGGACGCCGAGCTCATCATCGGCTTCGTGACCGAGCCCGACGAGGTCCCCACCCGCCTGCGTGACGAGGGCTTCGAGGAGGCCATCTCTGCGAACCCGAACGCCAAGATCGTCGCCCGGGTGGACGGCAACGTGAAGCCCGACGACTCGATGCGGGCCACGACCGAGATGCTCTCCGGCAACCCCGACATCAACGTGATCTTCGCTTCGACGGGCCCCGGTACCTACGGCGCCCTGCAGGCGCTCCCGGCCGGCTCGAACGTCAAGGTCTACGGCTTCTGCGCCGCTGAGGTCACGCTCACCGAGCAGTACCCGGCCTGCGTCGCCCAGGAGCCGAAGGTCTACGGCCAGGAGGTCGTCGCGCAGATCCGGGCCTGGCTCGACGGCGAGACCCCGCCGGCGGAGATCCTCAAGGAGCTGAAGCTCTTCACCACTGGTGAGACCCCTGGCCCGGGCGAGGTGGGCTGACATGACCACGGGACGGATGGCGACCGAGCCCCGAGAGGACCGTGCGGGGCTTCGGGCCCAGGAGATCGTCAAGCGGTACTCCGGCGTCACGGTCCTCCACGGGGTCTCGGTCGCCCTCCGTCCCGGCGAGGTGCTCGGCCTGGTGGGACACAACGGGGCCGGGAAGTCCACGCTCCTGCGCACGATGTCGGGCGCCACGGTGCCCGACAGCGGCCGGATCGAGGTCGACGGGAAGGAGGTCCAGCTCGACTCGCCCGCCGACGCGATCAGAGTCGGCATCGCGACCGTGTACCAGGAGCTCTCGCTCCTGCCGAACCTCACCGTCGCCCAGAACGTGTTCCTGGGGGCCGAGCGGACGCACCGCGGCGTCCTCCAGCGGGACGAGATGCGTCAGGCCGCTCACGACCTCGTGCGGGAGTTCGGGCTCGACCTCGACGTCGATCGGAAGCTCGGCGGGTACCCGGTCGCCACGCGTCAGCTGCTCGAGATCGCGGTGGCGATCCATCGCGACGCGAAGTACCTGCTCCTCGACGAGCCGACGACGAGCCTCGAAGGGACCCAGGTGGACCGGCTCCTCGAGCTCCTGCGGAGCCTCGCCCGCGAGCGTGGCATGGGTGTGCTCATGGTCAACCACAAGCTGGACGAGATCTACGCGGTCGCGGACCGGGTCGCGGCGCTCGTCGACGGGCACATGCGCATCGACGCTCGTGTCGACGAGGTGAGTCGGGACGACGTCGTTCTCGCGATCGCCGGCGAAGAGGCCGTCCGGCCGTCGGAAGACCGTGCCACTCGCGCGCGCGCCGGCGCGCTGGGGGCGGGCAACGGGAACGGGAGTGGACGGCGACTGGTCGTCCGGGACCTCACCGGTCCCGCGCTCGCCGGCGTGACGTTCACGGCCGAGCCCGGCCGTGTGCTCGGGCTCTACGGGCTCGTCGGCTCCGGCCGGACCGAGATCCTTCGCTCGCTCGTCGGCCTCGAACCCATCACCGGCGGTGAGATCGAGCTGGACGGGCAGCCCTACCACCCGAAGAACCCGGCCACTGCGCAGGCGGCGGGCGTCGTCTACGTCACCGAGGAACGCAAGCTCGACGGGATCGTCGCGCAGCTCGACAGCATCACGAACGTCGGGCTCCCGGTGCTCCGACGTCACCGCCGTCTCGGGCTCCTCGACCACCGCGCGCTGCGCCGTGAGTCGGGCACCCTCCTCGAGCAGCTGCGCGTGCGGGGCGACGTGAACAGCCCCGTCTCGAGCTTGTCCGGCGGCAACCAACAGAAGGTCCTGCTGGCCCGCGCCCTCGCCCAGCGGCCCCGCGTCCTGCTCCTCGACGAGCCGACCAAGGGTGTGGACCTCGGCGTCAAGGCGGAGATCCACCGCATCGTCCGCTCGCTCGCTCACGAGGACGGGATGACCGTCGTGCTCGTCTCGAGCGAGGAGGAGGAGGTCTGCGAGGTCGCCGACGACATCGTCGTCGTCGCCCATGGGCGGACCGACGGCGTCCCGCTCGCCCAGGACCGCCGGAGCGCACGCGACCTTCGCCACGCCGCGTGGAGCGCCGCGTGAGCGAACGCGAGGAGGCCGCCGCGGTCGGCGGGCAGACGACGAGTGCACCGAGGGAGGACGGACCGGTGACGACGAACAACGCCACGCTCGAGGCCGCGCGCGACCTGATCCGTCGGGAGGGTGCCGGCGTGAGCTCCGTCGCGGACCAGCTGGACGAGACGTTCCTCCAGGTGGTCGACCTGCTGCTGCACTGCCGCGGCAAGGTGTTCGTCACCGGCTCGGGTACGTCGGGCGCCGTGGCCCGACGGATGGCACACCTGCTCGCCGTGTGCAGCACGCCGGCGGTGTTCCTGCCCGCCATGGACGCCCTCCACGGGACCATGGGCGCTGTCGTCGAGGGCGACGTGCTCATCACGATCTCCCGCGGCGGCGAGTCCGACGAGCTCAACCAGCTGTCGCAGCGCGTCCAGGCCCGGGGCGTGCCCGTGGTCGCCCTCACTGCGCAGCCCGACTCCACGCTGGGCCGGCTGGCGGACATCACCGTCGTCGTCGACGGCGGGAGCGACGTCGACCCGGGTGGCGTCGTCGCCATGGGCTCCACCCTCGTGGCCTCCGTGTGGGGCGACGCGTTGGCGTACGTTCTCATGCGTCTGCGGGACTACAGCTGGGACCAGGTGCTCTTCACGCACCCGGCCGGTGCCGTCGGGAGGCTCAGCGCCGCACCCGAGCAGCTCCCGCCCCTGCACCCGACCGAGGGAGACGTCGCGAAGGAGGGCTGATGGGGGTCGTTGCGGGGGTCGACTCGTCGACGCAGTCGTGCACCGTGGAGCTGCGCGACGCGCAGGACGGCACGCTGCTCGGCGTCGGCCGGGCGCCGCACCCGGCGACCACGCCCCCCGTGAGCGAGCAGACCGTCGACGCCTGGTGGTCGGCGTTCGAGCACGCGTTCGCGGCGGCCCTCGCCGACGCGGGCGTCGCGTCCGAGGACGTCCGGGCGATCAGCGTGGCTGCGCAGTGCCACGGGCTCGTCGCGCTCGACGCAGACGGGCGTGCCTTGCGTCCGGTCAAGCTCTGGAACGACACGACGTCGAGCCCGCAGGCGAGCCGCATGGTCGCCGAGCTCGGGACGGCCCGGTGGGCGGACGCCGTCGGCTCGGTGCCGACCGCGGCGTTCACGATCACGAAGCTCGCCTGGGTGGCCGAGCACGAGCCCGAACTGCTCGACCGTGTGGCGACCGTGCTGCTCCCGCACGACTACCTCACCTGGCGGCTCACCGGACGTGCCGTGACCGACCGCTCCGAGGCGAGCGGGACCGGGTACTACGCGGCGCACGAGGGCCGGTGGCTGCCGGAGCTCCTCACGCGGTTCGTGTCCGACCGTGTCGAGTGGCAGGTGGTGCTCCCCGAGGTCCTCGGCCCGGACGAGCCGGCGGGACGTGCGGTGACCGCCGACGCACGCCGGCTCGGGCTGCGAGAGGACGTCGTCGTCGGGCCGGGTGCCGGGGACCAGCACGCCGGGGCGCTCGGCATCGGGCTCAGGCCACACCAGGTGCTCTACAGCCTGGGCACGTCAGGGGTGGTCATGACGACGTCGCCCGGCTCCGTGCACGACCACAGCGGGTGGGTGAACGGTGTAGCCGACGCCGCGGGTGGCTACCTGCCGCTCGTCTGCACCCTCAACTGCACCAAGGTCACCGACTTCGCGGCGCGGCTCCTCGGTGTCGACCTGGCAGAGCTCTCGCGGCTCGCGCTCGCCGCGCCCTCGCGTGACGACCGGCCGGTCCTCGTCGCGTTCCTCGACGGCGAGCGGAGCCCCGCGCTGCCGGACGCGCGCGGCCTGCTCGGCGGGCTGCGCTCGGACACCACGCGCGAGGAGGTGGCGCGCGCCGCGTTCGAGGGCGTCCTGCTCGGGCTCGTCCGCGGACAGCGCGCGATCGAGGCGGCCGGTCCGGACGTGTCGGGCGACGTCCTCGTCGTCGGTGGGGGCTCCCGCTCGCCTGCGTACCGGCAGCTGCTCGCCGACCTCCTCGGCCGCCCGGTCCACCAGCGGGACGTCCCGGAGGCGACCGCGCGCGGGGCCTGCGTCCAGGCCGCGGCCGTGCTGCACGAGGCGTCCGTCGTCGGCGTGCGCGACGAGTGGCAGCCGCCGGACGTCGGCGTGACCGAGCCGCGCGAGCCGGTGTCCGACGCGATCCGTGAGCGGTACCTCGACCTGGCCCGCTGTGCCGGCGACGACTGGAGGCCCGATGCGGCTGTACCTCGACAGCGCTGATCTGGCGGCGGTGGCGCCGCTCCTGGAGACAGGGCTCTTCTCGGGCGTCACCACGAACCCGCTGATCCTGCAGCGGGCCGGTGTGCGGCTCGCCGACGTGCCGCGGCTGGTCGCGGCCCTGACGTCGGCCGGCGCGCGCTCGGTCTTCGTGCAGGCGGTCTCGCGCGATGCCGACGCGATGGTCGACGAGGGTCGACGGATCGCGGGCCTCGGCGAGCAGGTCGTGGTGAAGCTCCCGGCGAACCGGCCCGGGCTCACCGCCACGGTGCGGCTGGCCCGCGACGGCTACCCGGTGCTGGTGACGGCCGTGTACCACGCGCGCCAGGCCGTGCTCGCGGCCGAGGCCGGCGCGTGGGGGATCGCGCCCTACGTCGGGCGGATGGACGACGCGGGTCGCGACGGCCTCGCCCAGGTGGGCGAGATGCAGGAGGTCCTGGCGGGCAGCCGGACCCTGGTCCTCGCCGCGAGCATCCGCGGCATCGACGTCGTGCACCAGCTCGCCCTGCGCGGGATCGACGCCGTCACGATGTCGACGGCGGTGGCCGAGGCGCTCCTCGTGGACAGGCTTACCGACCGTGCGGTCGAGGAGTTCGACGCCGCAGCGCGGACGTTGGCCGGTCCGGCGTCGGGCGACGATTCGGACTGAGGCGCGCCCCGACGCCGGCCCCGCCCCCCGGCGGGACGGGAGGGGGTCCGGCGTCGGTGACGACGCCGTCAGGCGGCCTTCTGGCGCGCCCGGAAGGCGAGCGTCGCGAGCGCCGCGACGACGACGGCGAGCCCGGCCAGCAGCCCGGCGTGCCCCCAGAGGAGGCCGAGGTCCGGGGTGTCGGACAGGGCCTGCCGTCCGACGACGACCGCCCACTCGAACGGGTTGAACCGCGCGACCTGGCCCACCCAGTCCGGGGACAGGCGGGTGTCCATGATCGCCGAGCTGACGAACATCAGCGGCAGGCTCACGAGCTGCGAGATGCCGATGAGCGCCTCCTGCGTGCCGGCCACGAGGGCGACCGCGTTGGACATCGCCGAGAGGGCCGACGTCAGCAGCACCACGCCCAGCAGCAGGAGCAGGACGCCGCCCACGCCCCCGCCGAGCCGCGCGCCGGCCAGCCACGCGACGCCGAGGACGACGAGCGTCTGCAGCACCGCGAGCACCGACTGGTACGCCATGGTCGCGACCATGA
>JAAZAC010000133.1 GCA_012514545.1 Actinomycetales bacterium
ACCCTGCCGATGGTCGCGCCCGGCGTCGCCGCGGGGACGGTCCTGTGCTTCGCGCGGGCGCTCGGCGAGTTCGGGGCCACCATCACGTTCGCGGGCAGCTTCCCCGGCGTGACGCGCACGACGCCGATCGCCGTGTACCTGGCGCTCGAGACCGACCTGGACGCCGCCGTCGTGCTGTCGCTCGTGCTGCTCGCCGCGTCGGTGGCGGTCCTCATCACCCTGCGCGGCCGATGGGTGGCGGCCGCCCTCCCGAGCGGGGGGTCGGCGTCGTGAGCGGGCCTGCGGACGGCGTGGCGAGCGGCCCGGTGGACGACGACGGCGCCGGGCTGCGCGCGTCGCTGCGGGTCGCGCGGGGCGGCTTCGCCCTCGACGCCGACCTCGACGTCGCGCCCGGGCGGGTGCTCGCCGTGCTGGGGCCGAACGGCGCGGGCAAGACGACGGCGCTGCGCGCGATCGCGGGCCTCACCCCGCTCACCGGCGGCGCGGTCGCCCACGACGGCGAGGTCTGGGACGACCCCGCCGCCGGCGTCTTCGTGCCGCCCGCGGACCGGGCCGCGGCCACGGTGTTCCAGGACTACCTGCTGTTCCCGCACCTCGACGCGCTCGAGAACGTCGCGTTCGGGCTGCGCGCGCGGGGCGTCGGTCGCCAGGAGGCGCGGCGGCGGGCGGCGGAGTGGCTCGAGCGCGTCGGGCTCGCCGACCACACGCGTGCCCGCCCCGGCGAGCTCTCCGGCGGGCAGCGGCAGCGGGTGGCCCTGGCCCGGGCGCTGGTGACGTCGCCGCGCGTCCTGCTCCTCGACGAGCCGCTCGCCGCGCTCGACGCCGCCACGCGCGCCGACGTCCGCGCCGACCTGCGGCGGCACCTCGCGGGCTTCGCGGGCGCGACCGTCCTCGTCACCCACGACCCGCTCGACGCGATGATCCTCGCCGACGACCTCGCGGTGCTCGAGGGCGGCCGGGTCACGCAGCGGGGCGCGCCCGCCGACGTCGCCCGCGCGCCGCGCACCGACTACGTCGCCCGGCTCGCGGGCCTCAACCTCTACCGGGGCGTCGCCGACGGCGGCCGGGTGCGGCTGGCGGCGGGGGGCGAGATCGTCGTCGGGCACCCCGCGCGCGGGGAGGTCTTCGTCGCCTTCTCGCCGGGCGCCGTCGCGCTCTACCGCACCCCGCCCGACGGCTCGCCGCGGAACGTCTGGCGCGGGCGCGTCGTCGGGGCGGAGCACCGCGGCGATACCGTCCGGGTCCGGCTCGACGGCGCGCCCCCTGTGCTCGCCGACATCACGCCCGCGGCGCTCGCGGACCTGCGGCTCGGCGTCGGCGACGAGGTGTGGGCGGCGGTCAAGGCCAACGAGACGGACGTCTACCCGGCCTGACCGGCCGGCGCGGTCGGCTGCGGTCGGGGGCGGTCGGGTGCGGTCGGAGGCGGGCCGCTACGAGAACTGCTCGACCCACGCGTCGAGCTCGGCGCGGTGCGCGTCGACGTACTCCTGCTGGAGCCGGGTGCGCACCTCGCGCCACACGGCCTCGTACTCGGCGGCCTTGCGGCACTCCCAGTCGGCCGTCGCGAGCGCCGCCTCCTCGGCGGCGAGCTCGGCCTGCCCGGCGGGCACGCCGTCGTCGGTCAGGGCGCCCGCACCCTCAGCGCCCGCCCCGGCGGCGGCGTCGGCAGCCAGCCCCTCGTTGAACGCGACCCACCGGTCCCACGCCGCCTGCTCGGCCTGCGGCGGGTTCGCGAACCCGGGGAAGCCCGCGTCCGCCATGCACGCCGACCACGCGGCGGCGGCCTCGACCACGGCCGGGTCCTGCGG
>JAAZAC010000134.1 GCA_012514545.1 Actinomycetales bacterium
CCCCTCGTCCCCGGCCTCTGGGCCGCCGACCCGTCCGCGCACGTCTTCGACGGCCGCCTCTACGTCCTCGTGTCGCACGACCAGGACGCCGGCCTGCCCTTCGACGACGAGGGCGGCCACTTCGGCGGCATGGTGGACTACCACCTGCTCACCTGGGAGCCCCCGGACGGCCCGGCGACGGACCTCGGGTCGGTCCTGCACGTCGACGACGTCCCGTGGGCGGCGAGCCACATGTGGGCCCCGGACGTGACGACGGCGCACGGCCGCTACTACCTGTACTTCCCCGCCAAGGACCCCGAGGGCCTGTTCCGGATCGGCGTCGCCGTCGCGGACGCGCCCGAGGGCCCGTACGTGGCCGAGCCCGAGCCCATCGCGGGCACCTACTCGATGGACCCGACGGCCTTCCGCGACGCGGACGGGACGCACTACCTGCTGTGGGGCGGCCTGTGGGGCGGCCAGCTCCAGCGCTACCGCGACGACAGGTACGACCCGGCGCACGGCCTGCCGGCGCCGGGCGAGCGCGCCCTGGGCCCGCGCATCGCGCGCCTGGAGCCCGGGATGACCGCGCTGGCCGAGCCGTCGCGCGAGGTCGTCATCCTCGACGAGGCCGGCGCGCCGCTCGTCGAGGGCGACCCGCGCCGGTTCTTCGAGGGCGTGTGGCTGCACACGTACGACGGCCGCTACTACCTGTCGTGGTCGACGGGCGACAGCCACCTCATCTGCCACGCGATCGGGGACAGCCCGTACGGGCCGTTCACGTACGCGGGCGTGGTGCTCACGCCGGTCGTCGGGTGGACCACGCAGCACTCGATCGTCGAGGCGGGCGGGCGCTGGTGGTTCTTCTACCACGACGCCGTGGCGTCGGGCGGGGTGCACCACCTGCGCTCGGTGAAGGTCGCCACGCTCGAGTACGACGCCGAGGGCCGGATCGTCACGATCACGCCCTGACCCCCGGCGCGGTCGGGCCCGGCCGGGCCCGACGGCGGCCCGGGCCGACTAGCGGCGCCGGTGCGTGCCCCGCACGTCGACGACGAACACGAGCGTGTCCGTGCCGCCGATGCCGGCCTGCGGCATGCCGCGCGGGCCGTAGCCGAGGTGCGGCGGGATCGAGATGAGCACGCGGCTGCCGACGCTCGCGCCGACGAGCGCCTCGTCCCAGCCGCGGATCACCGCGCCGACGCCGATGGGGAACCGCACGGGCGCGCCGCGGTCGTAGGAGCTGTCGAAGATCCGACCGCCCCACACCTGGCCGAGGTAGTCGACCTCGATCTCGTCGCCCGCCTCGACGACGTCCCCCTCGCCGAGCACGAGCGGCTCGACCTCGAGCTCGCCGGAGGCGGGGGCGTCCGGGAACGTCAGCACGGGCTTGTCCCCGAAGGAACCGGTGGCGGTGGGCAGCGGCATGGCCGGACCTCTCGCTCGGCGGGTCGACGGGCGGGTGCCGCGTCGACGGCCCGCGACGCCGGCGCCGACAGACCGCCGTCCATCCTGCCCGCTCCCGGGCCGGAGCACGACCCCGGGGCGCCCGCACCCCTTGACGGCGTTGGCTAATACCCTTAGCTTTCTGGCATGACCCAGCACCTCGACCGCCCCGGCGGCCCCCTCGCCTACGACGTCGCCGGCGACGGCCCGCTCGTCGTCCTCGCCCCCGGCATGGGCGACCTGCGCGGCGTCTTCCGCGACGTCGTCGGGCCGCTGCGCGCCGCCGGCCACCGCGTCGCGACCGTCGACCTGCCCGGCCACGGCGACTCCGGCACGGGCTTCACGGCGCACGGCGTCCCGGCGATCGCGGAGCACCTCGCCGCGCTCGTCGAGCACCTCGGGGCGCCCGCCGCGCTCGTCGGCCACTCGGTCAGCGCGGGCGCCGCCGCCCTCGTCGCGGCCGAGCGGCCCGAGCTCGTCTCCTCCCTCGTCCTGCTCGACCCCCACCTGCCCCCCGACGACGGGGGCCGCGCCCCGCTCGCCGCCCGCCTCATGACGCAGGCGATCCGCCGCCCGCTCGGCGCCCCGCTCTGGGTCTCCTACTACCGCTCGCTCTACCGCGGCCGGCGCCCGGACTGGCTGCCCGAGCACGTCGGCGCGATCCGCGCGGCGATGCGCGGCGCCCACCTCGTCGCGTTCGGCCGCCTCGCCCGGGCCCTCGTCACCGCGCCCACCCCGCTGCCGCTCGACCGGGTCGCCGCGCCCACCCTCGTCGCGCACGGCGCGCTCGACCCCGAGTTCGCCGACCCCGCGGCCGAGCTCGAGCGCGCGCTCGCCGCGCTGCCGCCCGGCGCCAAGGGGCTGCTCGTCCCCGACGCGGGCCACTACCCGCACGCCCAGCGGCCCGACGTCGTCGTGCCCGCCCTGCTCGCCCACCTCGCCCCCAGCCGTGCCTAGGGCGGGCCTGAACCGCGCGGCCGTCGTCGACCTCGCGCTCGCGGTCGTCGACGACGGCGAGTTCGAGGGCCTCACGCTCGCCGCGGTCGCCGGGCGGGCGGGCGTCGCCGTGCCGAGCCTGTACAAGCACGTCGCCGGCCTCGCCGACCTGCGCCGCGAGGTCGCGCTGCGCGCCGTGGCGGAGCTCGTCGCCCGCCTGCGCGAGGCCACGGAGGGGCGCCGCGGCGCGGACGCGGTCACCGCGGTCGCGCACGCCGTGCGGGGCTACGCCGCGGAGCGGCCGGGCCGCTACGCGGCGGTGCAGGCCGCGCCCGCGCTCGGCGACGACCCGCAGGGCCGGCTGGGCGCCGTCTCCGCCGAGGCCGTGGACGTCATCGCGGACGCGCTGCGCGCGGCGGGCGTCGCGGGGTCCGGCGACGACGTCGTGCACGTCGTGCGCGTCGTGCGCGCCGCCGTGCACGGCTTCGTCGACCTCGAGCGGCGCGGCGGCTTCGGGCTCCCCCAGGACCGCGACGCGAGCTTCGCCCGGCTCGTCGACGTGCTCGTCGCCGGCCTGCCGATCACCGCTCCGCGAGCCACGCGAGCTGCCGCGCCTCCTGGTGGGCCTGGCCGCCCTCGTGGTCGTTGAACGCGTACTCGACGACCTCCACGGCCGGGCGCGCCACGCCGTCGGGCAGGGCCGTCCCGTAGTGGTTGACCGCCGCGTACACGGTCGACGGCGGGCAGGTCATGTCCATGAGGGCGACGGAGACGAGCGCCGGCGCGGACGCGCGCCGCGCGAAGTTCACCGCGTCGACGTAGGACAGGGTGCGGAAGACCCGGTCGACCTCGTCGCGGTGCACGGCGAGGTAGCCCGCGACCTCGCGGTACGGGTCCGTCGGGGCGATCTCGACGCCGCGCCGGATGTGGCAGAGGAACGGCACGTCGGCCATGACGCCGGCGAGATCGGGCACGAGGCCCGCCACCGCGAGCGCGATGCCGCCGCCCTGGCTGATCCCCGTGACGACCACGCGCGCCGGGTCGACCCCGGGCAGCGCGCGCACCGCCTCCACGGCCCGCACGCCGTCGGTGAACAGCCGCCGGTAGTAGTGGTCGTGCGGGTCGTCGATGCCGCGCGTCATCGAGCCGGGCCGCGCCGCCGCGTGGCCCACCGGGTCGGCGGTCGCGCCGCCGCTGCCCCAGGTGCCGCCCTGGCCGCGGGTGTCCATGACGAGCGACGCGTAGCCCGCACTCGCCCAGAGCAGGTGCTCGTGCGGCAGCCCGCGGCCGCCCCCGTAGCCGATGTACTGCACGACGGCGGGCAGGTCACCCGCCTCCCCCGCCGGCCGGACGTACCACGCCTTGATCGGGTGCCCGCCGAAGCCGGCGAACGTCACGTCCTGGACCTCGACGGTGCGCAGCCGGGCGTCGGCCGGGCGGGCGTCGAGCGCGAGCGGGTGCGCGCGGGTCTCGTCGAGCGTGCGGGCCCAGAACGCGTCGAAGTCCTCGGGCTCGTCCACGCGCGGCGCGTAGGTCCGCAGCTCGGTGACGGGCAGGTCGTACAGCGGCACCGGTCCTCCTCGCGGGCGCGCCCGCCTCGGCGGCGGGTCGTATCGCTTCGATCCGCGGACGATCCTGCCACCGCCCCGCGCCCCGCGGCGATCAGCGCGCCAGGAAGCCCAGCAGGTCGTGCCGTGTCACGACGCCGACCGGCTCGCCGTCGGCCACCACGAGCAGCGCGTCGGCGTGCTCCAGTGCCGCCCGCGCCGCCTCGACGTCCTCCCCGATCCCGATGAGCGGCAGCGGCGGCGACATGTGGCGGCCCACCGGGTCGGCGAGCCCCGCGCGGCCGGTGAAGATCGCCTCGAGCAGCGCGCGCTCGCTCACCGAGCCCGCCACCTCGCCCGCCTTCACCGGCGGCTCCGCCTTGACCACCGGCAGCTGCGAGACGCCGTACTCCCGCAGGATCTCCACGACGTCGCGCACGGTGTCCGTGGGGTGCGCGTGCACGAGCGCGGGCAGCGCCCCCGACTTCGCCCGCAGCACGTCGCCGACCAGGGCCCGCGCGTCGTCGTGCAGGAACCCGTACGAGCGCATCCACGCGTCGGAGAAGACCTTCGACAGGTAGCCGCGCCCGCCGTCGGGCAGGATCACCACGACGACGGCGCGCTCCGCCGCCGCCGGGTCCTCCTCCTCGAGCCGGCGCGCCACGCGCAGCGCGGCCGCCACGGCCATGCCCGACGAGCCGCCGACGAGCAGCGCCTCCTCGCGCGCGAGCCGCCGCGTCATCTCGAAGGACTCCGCGTCCGAGACCGCGACGATCTCGTCCGGCACGGCCGGGTCGTAGGCGCGCGGCCAGAAGTCCTCGCCCACCCCCTCGACGAGGTACGGGCGCCCCTCCCCACCGGAGTAGACCGAGCCCGCGGGGTCCGCGCCGACGACGCGCACGGGGCCGCCGTCGGACGCCGGCCGGCCGGCGCTGACCTCCTTGAGGTACCGGCCGGCCCCCGTGATCGTCCCGCCCGTGCCGATGCCCGCGACGAGGTGCGTGACGCGGCCGTCGGTGTCCGCCCAGATCTCCGGGCCGGTCGTCGCGTAGTGGCTCGCAGGGCCCGCCGGGTTGGCGTACTGGTCCGGCTTCCACGCCCCGGGCGTCTCGCGGACCAGGCGGTCGGACACCGAGTAGTACGAGTCCGGGTGGTCGGGCGGGACCGCCGTCGGCGTGACGACGACCTCGGCGCCGTACGCCCGCAGCACGTCGATCTTGTCCTGGGAGACCTTGTCCGGGCAGACGAAGATGCAGCGGTAGCCCCGGCGCTGGGCGACGAGCGCGAGGCCGACGCCCGTGTTCCCGCTCGTCGGCTCGACGATGACCCCGCCGGGGCGCAGGTCGCCGCGCTCCTCCGCCTCGGTGACCATGCGCAGCGCGATGCGGTCCTTCACCGAGCCGCCGGGGTTGAGGTACTCGACCTTGGCCAGGACCGTCGCCCGCAGCCCCTGCGTCACGCGGCCCAGCCGGACGAGCGGGGTGCCGCCCACGACGTCGGAGATGTGCTCGGCGAAGCGCACGGGTGCTCCTCTCGGGCGGGCCCGCGACGCGCGACCGCCCGGGGCCGTGGGGCGCCCGGGCGGTCGGTCGAGGCCCTCGCGGGGTCAGTTGCGGTTGAAGATCGCCAGCAGGCGCAGGATCTCGAGGTACAGCCAGACGAGCGTGACGACGAGCCCGAACGCGGCCGTCCACGCGTACCGCGCCGGCACGCCCTGGCGCACGCCCCGCTGGATCGCGTCGAAGTCCACGATGAGCGAGGCCGCGGCCAGGCCCACCGCGACGAGCCCGACGAGCACGCCGATCGGGCCGTTGCGCAGCGGGCCGAAGCCCTCGCTCGCGAGGAAGAACGACAGCACGAAGTTCAGCAGCGAGAACGCCAGGTAGCCGACGAGGGCCACGAGGAGCCACCGCGTGAACTTCGGGGTGACGCGGACGCGCCCGCTGCGGAAGAGGACGAGCGCCGCGCCGAAGGTCGCGAACGTGCCGAGGATCGCCTGCAGGACGATCGGCTCGGCCGTGCCCGTCGCGCCGTCGATCGTCATCGACTGGAAGGCGAGGCTCACGCCGCCGAGGAACACGCCCTGGGCCACCGTGTACGCCACGATGAGCGCCGGGCTGGGCTCCCGCCGGAACGCGTTGACCAGGCCGAGGACGAGGCCGACGAGCGCGCCGAGGAGCCACAGGCCGGGCATCCGGGGCGCGAACGTCCAGCTCGCTGCGGCGACGACGACGAGCAGGAGCAGGAGCCCGCCCGTCTTGACGATGACGTCGTCGTAGGTCAGCCGGCCCGTGTCCCGCGTGGTCGCGGCGGGCGCGGAGTACATCTGCTCGAGGGCGCCCGCGTCGGCCGCGACCGTGCCCGCGGTGCCCGCCGTGCCGTACGCGGGGCCGTACGGGGTGCCGTACGGGCCGGCCTGGGGCGCGGTGCCGGCGGCGCCGCGCCGGCGCTCGCCGAAGATCGGGCTGCTGGAGAAGACGGGGTTGCTCACAGTGCCTCCTGACGCGCCGCGCGCTGCGGCGATGCGTTCGGACATCCTAGGCAACGCCCGTCGGATCCGTCGCGTTCCCGACGCGGGCTGAGACCCGGCGGCGGGCGCGCCGGAGACGGGCGGTGCCCCGGGCGTCGAGCGCCCGGGGCACCGCCGTCCTACCGGTTCGGCGCGGTCGTCAGCAGGGCCGCTGCGCCCCCGGACCGGCCTTCGGGCCGTGGCCCGGCTTGGGGCCCGGGTCCGGCTTGCCGTGGCCGGGCTTGGGGCCCGGGTCCGGCTTGTGGCCCGGGTCCGGCTTCCCGTGCCCGGGGCCGTGACCCGGGTCGGGCTTCGGCCCGTGCCCCGGCCCGTGGCCCGGGTCCGGCTTCCCGTGCCCGGGACCGTGCCCGGGGCCGTGACCCGGCTTGGGCCCGTGGCCCGGCTTCGGCCCGTGGCCCGGCTTCGGGTCCGGCTTGCCCGGGCCGCCCGGGAGGACGATCAACCAGGTCTTCGCCGACAGGTCCCCGGAGCTGGCGACCACGGCGTACAGGCCGAGCTTCGTGGGCTTCGGCACCGTCACCTTCGCGGTCCCGGTGCCGTCGTCACCCACCTGCACCGTGCCGAGGTCGGCCGGGCGCGGCCGGCCCAGCGTCAGCTTCGGCTCGAGCCGCAGGGTGACCGTCGACCCGGGGTCGAACCCGGAGACGTCGACGGTGACCTTCTTGCCGGCGACGACGAGCCACGGGGTGACCGTCACGTCGGCCTCGGGCTCCTCGGGCTCCTCCGGCTCGGCCGTCACCAGCTGCGCCACGCCCCAGCGCGACGTGTTCTGGTAGCTGATGCCCGTCGGGTCGGCCCAGGTGCGCACCGAGGTCCGGGTGCCGTTCGTCCCGTCGTTGACCTGGAAGTCCAGGCCGTGGAACGTGCCGGGCCCGCCGGCCTCGAGGAGGCTGATCGCCGCCTCGACCCGGTAGCCGGTCTCGGTGAGCGTCGTCGCGCTGGTCAGCCGGTCGCGTTGGAACGCCTCGTCACCCGTGCCGAACGACGTGACGTTGTCGACGTTGATCCGGATCTGCGTGTCCTCGTAGCGGTACGGCCCGTTCCGGACGTTGCCCGCGTCGAGGAAGATCTCCACGGAGTCCTGGATCCACGGGTCGGAGCCCGACACGTCGATCTGGTCGTCGGTGACGTCCGCCAGCACGAACAGCGTGCTGCCGTCGCCGCTCCAGAGCGTGCGCACCTCGGCGGTCGCCGCGCCGTCGGCCGAGCCCTCGACCTGGGTGTCGGTCGTCACCACGTCGGCGAGCGACCACACGTCGTCGACGTCGCCGTCGATCGTCGGCGCCGTCGGGGCCTCGGCGACCTCGACGAACGAGAGCGGCTCGACCAGCGTGAGCGTGCCGAGCACGCCCGGGCTGTTCCAGCCGGTGGTCGTGCCGCCGTCGGTCACCTGCAGGTCGACGTCGAGCACGTCGCCCGCCGCCGCGCCGTCGAGCGGCACGTGCAGGACGGCCGCCCAGCCGTCGTCGGTCGCGGCGACGACGCCGGGCACGTCGCCCGTCCCGTCCCGGCCGAACGCGTAGGTGTCCGCGCCGAGCACGACGGTCACGCCGTCCGTGGCGTCGACGGTCGCGTCGCGCACCGTCACGTACACGGTGAGGTGGTCCGCCTCCCAGCGGGTCTGGAACGCCGCCACGTCGCCCACGGCGTGCAGCGGGAGCCGCTGCCAGTCGTGCGCGGTGGTCGCGGCCTCGTCCAGCGCCACCGAGCCCTGGAAGGAGAGCTCGGCGAGCAGCCGCGGCTCGAGCTCGCCCCCGGCCGCGCCGAAGTACGCCGGCTTGGCCTGCAGGCCCGAGTCGAACAGGAGCGGCGCCTGGGTGCTGCGCCAGCTGCGGCCGTCGTGCAGGCCCCAGACCGTCACGGCGAACATGTCACCCGTCGCGGCGTGGAACTCGCGGAACACCTCGAAGGCGTCGCGGTAGAAGTACCCCTGCTCGATGATGTTCGCCTGGGTCACCGGCGTGCCGACCGTGACGTCCATCTCCGTCACCGCCTGCACGACCGGCAGGTGGGCGAACCGCTCCAGGGCCGTCTCGAGCGCCGAGACCGGCGTCGAGAGCGACACGTGGAACTGGTGGCCGACGCCGTCGAGCGGCACGCCGCGGTCGAGCATCCGCTCCACCAGGGCGAGGTAGCGGTCCTGCTTGCCGCCCTGGTCGGTGTTGTAGTCGTTGATGAAGAGCGCGACCGGACGGTCCGTGCCGTCGGCGGCGTACTCGTCGTTGAACGCCTCCTCGGCGTACGCGAACGCGAGGTCGATGAACTCCTCGCCGAGGATCCGGTACCACTCGCTGCGCCGCAGGCCGTCGGCGAACTCCGGGCTGTCGGAGATCACCTCGTTGACGACGTCCCACGCCAC
>JAAZAC010000015.1 GCA_012514545.1 Actinomycetales bacterium
GCTCCGCGAGGAGCTTGACGTCGTCCGGGATGACGTAGCCGCGGCCCTGCGAGGCGGCCCACACCTTGGCGCAGCGCACGAGCGCGAGGGCGCCGCGCACGCTCGCGCCGAGCGCGGTGCGCGGGTCGTCGCGCGTCGCCTCGACGAGTGCCGCGACGTAGTCGAGCACCGCGCGGTCCGTGTGCACGGCGTCGGCGAGCGCCGACATCTCCGAGACGGCGCCGGTGGTGATCCTCGCCGTGAGCTTGGCGGTGCGGTCGCGGTCCGCTGCGCCGCTGAGGATCTCCAGCGTGGAGGCGCGGTCCGGGTAGCCGAGCGAGGTCTTCATGAGGAACCTGTCGAGCTGCGCCTCGGGCAGCCGGTACGTGCCGGCCAGCTCCACCGGGTTCTGCGTGGCGATGACCATGAACGGGCGGCCCACGGGGTGCGACACCGTGTCGACGGTGACCCGGTTCTCCTCCATGACCTCGAGCAGCGCCGACTGCGTCTTCGGCGACGCGCGGTTGATCTCGTCCGCGAGCACGACCGAGGCGAACACGGGGCCGGGGTGGAACTGGAAGTGCCCGGTGCTCTGGTCGTAGATCGTCACGCCCGTGACGTCCGAGGGCAGCAGGTCCGGCGTGAACTGGATCCGGCTGTGCGTCCCCTGCACCGTCGCCGCGATCGCCTTGGCGAGCGACGTCTTGCCGGTGCCCGGGGCGTCCTCGAGGAGCAGGTGCCCCTCCGCGACCATGCACGTGAGCGCGAGCCGGACGACGTGCTCCTTGCCGAGCAGCGCGCGGCCGACGTTGGCGACGAGCGCGTCGAACGTCTCCGCGAACCAGGTCGTCTGCTCCGGGGTGATCGTCACGGTCGGGCCTCTCCTTCGGTGGGCGGGGCGGGCACCTCGAGCTCGACGACGCGCGGGGCGGCCTCGCCGTCGGCGTTGATCGCGGTGAGGGTCACGGTGAGGACGGTGGCGTCCGGGAACACCTGCGGGAGGGTGCGGGCCGGCGAGGTGCCGGGCACCTCGACCTCGAACGGCGGGCCGGTGGGCCCGCGGACCTCCAGCCGGTACCGCAGGATCGGGGCGCCGCCGTTCGCGGGCGCGCGCCAGGTGATGGTCACCCTCCGGTCCTCGCCGACGGCGAGGGTCGGCTCGTCCACGGTCGCGGGCACGGTGACCGTGGTCACCGGGGGGCTGGTCGACGTCGGCCCCGCGGCGTCCCGGCTGTTCACGGGCGTGACCTCGACGCGGTAGGTGCCGCCGGGGACCCCCACGAAGGTGACCTCCGTCTCCGCCGGCGCCACCGTCGCGGACCGCACGGCGCCGCCCGAGGAGTCGACGAGGACGACGCGGTAGTGCCGCAGCACGATCCCGTCGCCGCCGGTCTCGGTCGGCCGGGACCACGCGGCGCGGACCGCGCCGGCGCCCCAGGGCGTGTCGCGGCCGGTGGCGTCGGCGACGCTCACCGGGCCCACGGAGCCCGGCTGGCCCCAGATCTGGCCCTGCGTCCGCCCCCACGGCGACCAGCCGACGGCGTTGCGGGCGCGGACCTCGACCTCGTAGAGGCGCCCGCGCACGGCGGGGAACGACGTCGTCGTCTCCGCCGCGCCGGCGGTGAGCACGACCGCGCCGTCGACGCGCACCTCGTACGCCTCGACCGGCTCGCCGCCGTCGGCGGGCGGCGTCCACCGCACGTCGATGCGCTCGCCGCTCCCGGCGAGCGTGGCCGAGACGGCCGGCGCGTCGGGGGCGCGGGCCGGGCGGCCGGTGGCCGGCGGGCTCCACGCCCCGGGCTCGGGGGCGCTGTTCCGGGCGCGCACGCGCACGGTGTACACGACCCCGTTCGCCAGGCCGGAGATCTCGCGCGACGTGCCGGTGACCACGAACGACGTGTCCCCGCCCGGCGTCGCCGGCGTGACCTCGAGGAGGTAGTCGAGGATCGGCGAGCCGGGGTTCTCCGGCGCCGTCCAGCGCACGGTGAGGGTGCGGTCGCCGCGGGTCACCGTGGGCGCCGCGGGCGCGAGCGGCGCGGTGTCGGGGCGCGCCTCGGCCGACGGGGCGCTCGGCTCCGACCAGCCGACCGCGTTGTGCGCCGCGACCTGGAACCGGTACGTCACGTTGTTGGTCAGCCCCGTGATGGTGCACGCGGTCGCGGGGCAGTCCTGGCTCACGCCGCCGCCGACGGCGGTCACCCGGTAGGTGTCGATCGGCTCGCCGTTGCCCGCGGGGGCGTCCCAGGCCAGCGCGACGGCGCGGTCGCGCACCTCGACCACGCGGGGCGGGTTCGGCTGCCCGGGCCGCCCCCGCACGACGACGGTGATCCGCCCCTCGACCGTGCGGTCGAGGTCGGCGAGGGCGTCGCGCACGGTGTAGCGCACGACGAGGTACCCGATGTACCCCGACGCCGGGTTGATCACCACGCTGCTGCCCGCGACCCGCGCCGTGCCGGCGCCGGGCGTCTCCACGACCGCGCCGACGACCTGCAGCGGCTCGGGCGCGAACGGGTTGAACGCGCCCTCGAGCACCCGCACCGCGTGCTCGCCGCCCTCGACGCCGTCGGGCACCGTGAAGTCGAGCACGCGCGCGAGCGGCTCCCGGCTCGCGACGACGCGCGCGTCGACCTGCACGGCGAGCGGCTCGGCGCCGCCGTAGTCGATCTCGACGGGCACCGCGCCGACCGTGCCCCGGGTCGTCGTCGTCGGGGCGCCCACGGACAGCACGGAGCCCACGAGGGAGACCTCGAACCCGGCCGGGGCGGGGCCGGCGAGCCGGTACGCGTACCGGGCCGCGCCGTCGGCGCCCGCGGGCGCCGTCGTGAACGCGGCCAGGTCCACCCGGGTGCTCGACGCCTGCGGGACCTCGAGCACCGACGGGGTGAACGTCGGCGGGTGCTCCTCACGCGCCAGCACCATGATCGGGAAGGTCAGCGTCGCGTCGTGCACCGTGGGGTCCGACAGCGGGCCGTCCGCCACGTGCACGGTGAGCGACGCGGGGCCCGCGTAGTCGGCGCGCGCGACGTAGCGCAGCGTGTCCTCGTCGACGACGATGGGCGGCCCGTCCGACTTCGTCGCGCTCACCCGGCTGCGGTCCCCGACCCGCGGCGACCGGCCCGGCGCGACGCGCACGCGCTCGGCGAGCTCGATCGTCAGCGGCTCGCCCGCGATGACCGTGAGGTCGTCGAGCCCCGGCCGCAGCATGGGCGGGAAGTCGCCGAGCGCGGGCACCGTGATGAACGCGTACGAGGACACCCGGCCCGCGTCGGGATGCGTGTTGACCAGCCGGTACGGCAGCGTCTGCGGCTCGGGGACGAGCGTGACGAGCACGGTCCCGTCGCCGCGCGCCACCGCCGTCGTCACGGAGTCGGGGACCTCCACGGCGAGGTCGCTCAGCGGGCCGGACGGGTTCTGCGCGGTCTGCAGCACGTCGACCGCCACCTGCGTCGCGTTGATCGTCTCGGCCGGCGGCACGACGATGTCGCGGGCGATCGGCGGCAGGAACGGCGCGCTCGCCGAGACCGTCACCGTGAGCACGCCGTCGTTCCAGCCGCCCCGCTCGTTGCGGGCGGTGTAGACGATCTGCACGACGCCCTCGGTCCGCGGCGCCTCGACGACGACCCGCCGGCCGTCCACCCGCGCGGCCACGCCCTCGGGCTGCACGCGCAGCTCCGGGTCGAGCGTCAGCTCGCCGCCGCCGGTGTCCTCGTCGTTGGCGAGCACGCGCACCTCGACGGTCTGGCCCGGCCGCACCTGCACGGCGTCGTCGCGCGTGACGACCGGCGCCGCCCCGGTGGGCCGCGGCGCGATGCCGACCCGGATCGTGGCGACCGCGCGCTGGCCGGTCCAGTCCTCGACGGCGTACGTGAACGTGTCGGTGCCGAGCTCGCCGGGCAGCGCCTCGTAGCGCAGGGACCGCGACCCGACGACGACCCGCCCCTTCGTGGGCGGCTGGTCGACGCCGAGGAGCGTCACGCCGTCGCCGTCGTCGTCGATGCCGACGAGCGGGATCTCGATCTCCACCTCCTCGCCGGCGTACACGCGCGCCGTGAGGTCGCGCGGCCGGGGCGGCGCCTTCGTCGCGGCGTCGGAGCGGTGCACGCGGATGGTGACCGTCGCCGCCGTGCGGTTGCGCATCGGGTCGCTCACCTCGAACGTCGCGCGCACCTCCATCGGCGTCTCCGGCGCCTGGAAGCGCAGCACGTCGCCCGAGACGAACATGAGGCCCGCGGCCGGCGGCTCGACGAGCGTCCGCTCCAGGGTGAGCGGATCGCCGTCGGGGTCGAACGCGCCCTCGAGCACGGGGATGGTCACGACGCCGCCCGTGCGCACGGTGGCCGTCACGTCCGGGACCACCGGGGGCTGCTGGCCGGCCTGGGCGGGCACGGGCTGCACCACGACCTGCCCGACGGCGGACCGCTCGCCGTTCGAGGCGGTGTACGTGAGGAACACGGGCGCCTCGAGGGTCCGCACGGTCGAGATGCGCAGCAGCCGGTGCCCGACGACGGACACGCGCAGCGGGACGTCCGGCGGCACCTCGACCGACTGAACGACGAGCACGCCGCCCGACGGGTCGGTGTCGTTGGCCAGCGGGTCGATCGTCACCTCGCCGCCCGGCGGCAGCAGCGCGACGTCGAGCACGGCGGTCGGGGCGGGGATCTCCTCCGGCTTCTCGAGCACGTCGATCCGCGCGAGGCCGGTCGCCTGCTGCGGCGGCGCCGCGACCGTGTACGGCACGTAGTAGGTGCCCGCCGCGCGCGCCGTCACGGTGAACGTCCCCGCGTCGAGGTCGGTCTCGATGCGCAGGCCGGCGACCTCCTCGACCCCGGCCAGCCGCGGGGCCTCGCGCCCGTGCGCGCGCACCGCGGCGAGCGCGTCCACCGTCGCCGGCTCGTCGACGTACGTGACGACGTGCACCGGCTCCAGGAGGGGCGGCACCGCGCCCGGCGGGCGGACGTCGACGTGCACGGTGCCCTCGGTCTGCTCCGTGCCGTCGGAGACGACGACGGTGATCGTCTGCCGGCCGAGCGTGCCGCCGTCGGCCTGGTAGCGCAGCCGCCCGTCGCCGCGGGCGCGCGCGGTCCCCCCGGTCGCGGCGGCCGAGACGAGGAGCATCGGGTCGCCGTCGGGGTCGCGGAAGTCGGCGAGCACGTCGTAGGTGCCCGTGCCGCCCTGCTCGACGACGAACGCACCCACCCGCAGCTGCACCGGCGGTGCGTTCCCGCCGGTGCGGATGGTCACGCGGACGGTGGCGGTCGACGGTGCCGTGGCGCCCCGGCCGTCGGTGACCGTGTAGGTGAAGGACACCGTGCCGCTCGCCGAGGGGCGCGTCGTCAGCTGCAGCGCCCGGCCGCCGTGCACGGGCACCAGCGTGCCGACCGCCTCGTCGATCTCGTCGAAGGTGGAGATCGCGAGCACGCCGCACGCGGACGCCGCGTCGTTGTCGAGCACCGGCAGGATCACGGTGCGCCCGGGCCGGACACCGAACTCGTCGTCGACCGCCGAGGGCGGCGCGGAGTCGGCGCGGCACTCGGCCTGCAGCACCTCGGACGTGACGACCTCCCGGTCGTCCTCCTCCTGCTCCTCCTCCCGGTCCTCCTGGACGTCCGTCCAGTTCGGCGTGCGGACGTCGGGGTCGACGGTGGGCAGCCACACGCGGCCGTTCGCGACGTCGTTGAGGACGACGACGTCCCGGTTGACCCGGAAGACGAGCCGGTCGGCCGAGGCGACCTCGGTCAGGCTCTCGGTGACCGGCGCCTCACCGCGGCAGGCGCGCACGTAGTTGTCCGACGGCGCCGCCCACGCCCCGTGCGCGCACCCCGCCACGCGCACGGGCGCCGTGGGCTCGCCGCCGCCGGCGGGCAGCAGGGTGGGCTCGCCGCCGTCCAGGGGCACCTCGAGGAGCCCCCCGCGGACGCCGACGAGCACGGCGTCCGCGGGCGGGCCCGGCTGCTGGAGCGCGAGGGCGCCCTGGTGGCCGGAGAGGTCCACGACCCCGGTGCGCGTCGCGAGCGTGCGCCCGGAGAGCACGACCACCTCGTCGCCGACCGCCGTGACCTGGTGCACCGGGCCGGCCACGCCGCCCGCGAGCCGGCCCGCCTCGGCGACGGCGGTCCCGTCGGCCGTGGCGGTGAGGCGGTGCACGGCGCCGTCCGGCCCGACGGCGAGCACCGTCCCGCCGCGCGCGACCACCGCCGCGCCGCCCTCCCCCAGCTCGAGGTCGGGCGGGTCGGCGTCCGCGCGCAGGGAGCCGACGAGCGCCGTCGGCCGCGCCCACACCGCGCCGTCCGGCCCGACGACCGCGGTCGTGCCCCCGGCCATGGACACCCGCGCGCCGAAGGGGGTCGTGGCCTGCCCCGCGAGCGCGACCTGCGCGGGGTCGACGACGGCGAGCGAGCCCGCCTGCGCCAGCAGGACGTCGAACCCGTCCTGGAGCACGTCGAACCGGTCGGCCGTGGCGGCCAGCCCCGCGTTGAGCTCCTCGACGACGGGGTTGAACCGGCCCAGCCGCAGCTCGGCCTCGTTCGTCACCCACACCGTGCCGTCGTGCAGCTCGACCTGGGCGACCGGCGCGCCCGGGTGCCACACCGCCAGCCCCGCGAGCAGGGCCGGGGCGGCGGCCCACGCGCCGCGCCGCACCCAGGCCCGGTCCTCCGCCGGCCGCGCCGGCGCCCGCCACCAGCGCCTCATCGCTCGGCGCACCCCGTCGCGGGGGTGCCGGACAGGCGGCCGTCCGCCCGCCGGATCGACACCTCGATGCACACGTCGCCCGCGCCCGCGGGGACCCGCACCCGCGGCTCCTCGACGAGCTCGCTGGGCGACGCGCCCCCGACCTCCAGCCGCGTCCACACGTAGGCGTCCCCGGGCAGCGGGTCGGGGTTCTGCCACGCGAACTCCGCCTCGTCGCCGATGACGACGCCGCGCAGGTCCGTCGGCGCCGGCACGGCCCGGACCACGGTCGGGGCGGTGGCGGGCGCCGTCGGGCCGGGCTCCGCCGGGGGCGGCGTGAGGGCGAGCGCGAGCGCGAACGCGGCGGCGCCGAGCACGACGATGCCGCCGAGGGCCGCGCCGATCCCCCGCCGGGGCGCGGGAGCCTCCTCGACCAGGGCGCCCACGGCGTCGGCCTGCTCGTGCCACGCCCGCGGGACGCCGTCGGGGGCGACGTCGGCCGGCGCGTCGCCGGGGACGCTCGCCACGGGCCGCAGCCGGGTCGCCTGCCCGGGCGACGTGTCGACGGGGGCCGCGGGCGCGGGCGCCTCGCGCAGCTCCAGCGGCGTCGGCGGCAGGCTCAGCTCGGCCTCGACCCGCTGCAGCGCCCGGCCCAGCGCGACCGCCGAGCCGAACCGCCGCGCCGGGTCGCGGTCCATGCCCCGCGCGAGGACGGCCTCGAGCGACGCCGGCACGTCCGGGCGGCCGATCGGCGGCAGCGGGGCGCGCTCGATCCGGGCGACGAGGTCGGCCGCGGTGTTGGGGCCGTCGGGCAGCTCGAACGGGGACCGCCCGGCCAGCAGCGAGTACACGGTCGCGGCGAGGGAGTAGACGTCGGACCGCTCGTCCGCCCGCGGCTCCTCGGCGAGCAGCTCGGGCGGTGACCACGGGATCGACATGCCGAGGGCGATGCCCGCGGTCGTGGCGGCGATGCCGAAGTCCGTGAGCGCGGGCCAGCCGAAGTCCGTGACCAGCACGTTGGCGGGCTTGATGTCGCGGTGCAGCACGCCCGCCCGGTGCGCCGTCTCCACGGCGGACGCGAGCCGCACGCCGATCCGCAGCACCTCGGCCACGCTCATCCGCTCGGTGCGGTAGCGCTGGCCGAGCCCCGGCCGCGAGCAGTACTCCATGACGAGGTACGGCCGCCCGTCCGGGGCGACGTCCGCGCCGAGGACCGTGACGATCGACGGGTGGTGGGACAGCGAGGCCATGACGTCCGCCTCGGCCCGGAACGCCGCGCGCACCTCCGGCCCGAGCGAGCTCGCGAGCAGCACCTTGACGGCGACCAGGCGCCGCGGCATCTCCTGCTCGTAGCAGAAGACGTCCGCGAACCCGCCCATGCCGAGGAGCCGGACCGGGCGCAGCCCGGGGATGGCCGGCGGGGTGGACGGCTCGCGCTTGCTGCTCACGTGCCGGTGTCCACCCGGTGCTCGACGCGGAACGTCACGCCGTCGCCGAGGTCCACGAGGTCCTCCGGCCCGACGACGGTCGGCTCGCCCGGGTGCAGGCGCTGCGGCGCGGCGCCCGGCCGGATCAGCAGCACGCCGTTCGTGGAGTGCAGGTCCGTGACGAGGACCTCGTCGCCCTCCTGGCGCACCTGCGCGTGCGTGCGCGAGATGTCCGACGTCGGGCTGGGCACCGTGACGAGCCGCGGCATCTCCGCGTTGCTCACCCGCGCGACCTGGGGCGCGCGGCCGATGAGGACCGGCCGCTCGAGCGAGACGACGGCGCCCGTGGACAGCACGAGGCGGGCCGGCGGCGTACGCGGGGTCGCGACGGCGAGCGAGGGCACGGCCGCGCCGTCGAGGTGGGGGAGCCGGCCGCGCAGCGCGACGATGTCGGAGGTCAGCACGGTCGTGCCGTCGTGGTCCTCGTCCTCCGGGGCGCCCGTGAGCACGATCGGCAGCTCCAGGCGCGTCGGCGCGCCGGCGGCCACGGACGCGGGCTCGGGGGCGGGCGCAGCGGCCGGGACCGGCGCGGCGTCGGCGACGGGCTCCGGGTCGGCGACGGGCTCCGGGTCGGCGGCGGCGACGGGCTCCCCGACGGGCTCCGCCGCAGGGGTCGGCCGCGGCGTCGGGGTCGGCGCGGCGGCCGCGGGCCGCGCCGCCCGGGCCTCCCCGCGCGCGACCAGGGCGACCCGCACGACGTCCGCCCGGACGACGCCGGACAGCACCGGCAGGTCCGCCGCGCCGCCGCCGCCCGGCACGCGCACCTCGACCCAGGACGCCCCGGGCACGACCTCCTCGACCCACGTCGCCGCGCGTCCGCCCGTGACCGTCCGCTCGCCGTCCGCGCCCCCGACGACGACCGCGGCGTCGCCCCGCACGATGGCCCGCACGGAGCCGCCCGCCACGGAGGCGAGCGCGAACGGCGGCATCGCGGCCAGGCCGCCCGCGAGCAGCGGCTGGAGCTGGGCGGTCGTGTCGCCGCCCTCCCGCAGCGCGCGCCAGACCGCCTCGACGACGGAGCCCGGCGTCGTCGGCTCGAGCAGGGCCACGGTGCCGTCGGTGACGACGGCGTACCACCGGCCGGTCGCGTACCGCGGGACGATCACGACGAGCCCTCCGTCCCGGGAGACTGCGCGAACCGCGGGACCGTGGCGCCCCAGATCTCCTCCTGCTCCGCCGCGCGGGCGGACCGGCCGGTCGGGTCGTCGACCCCGGGCCGGGACGACGCGGTCGCGACGTCGACGACGACCGCGCTCACGTTGTCGCGCCCGCCGGCGGCCACGGCCTCGGCGACGAGCCGCTCGGCGGCCTCCTGCGGGTCGGCGATCCCGGTCAGCACCTCGCGGATCCGCGCGTCCGACAGCTCGATCGTCAGGCCGTCGGTGCAGACGAGGAGCCGGTCGGCCGGCCCGGCGGGGATGAGCCAGTAGTCCGGCGACGGCTCGGCGTGCGTCGCGATCGCGCGCGTGACGACGTGCCGCTCCGGGTGCGCGCTCGCCTCCGCCGGGTCGAGCTCGCCGCGGTCGATGAGCTCCTGCACCACGGAGTGGTCGACGCTGATCTGCTCGAGCCGCCCGCCCGCGAGCCGGTACACCCGCGAGTCCCCGATGTTGAAGACCAGCCAGTACTCCGCGCCGTCGTACGCGGCCACGCCCACGCCCGCCACCGTCGTGCCCGCGGTGCGGCCCGCGTCGACGACGGTGCGCAGGCGGCGCGCGGTGCGCCGGAAGCAGGCGTGGATCTCGTCCGGGTCCGCGCTCGGGCGGCCCGCGAGCTGCGCGAACTCCTCCACGGCGAGGCGGCTCGCGACGTCGCCCGCGGCGTGCCCGCCCATGCCGTCCGCGACGAGGAAGACGGGCGGGTACGCGAGGAGGGCGTCCTCGTTGATCCGGCGCACGAGACCGCGGTCCGTGGCCGACCCCCATGACGTGCGCACGCCCCGCTCCTCACTCCCCCCGACGGGCAGCCCGTGCTCCCCGAGCACCGGCGCCCGGCGTACCGTCATCGAAGGGTAGCGAGCCCGGACGACGGTCACGCCCGCCGCACGGGGTGAATGCCGCGGCGCCCACCCCGCTCCTCACGCCCGGCGGTCCACCAGGGCGGTCGTGAAGTCCTCGAGCGCCGACCTGACCGGGCCCGCCGGCAGCGGCGCGAGCGCGGCGACCGCGCGCCGGCCCCACGCCCGCGCCTCGGCCCGCGTGGCGGCCACGACGTCGTGGCTGCGCAGCGCCGCCACGGCGCGCGCGAGCGGCTCGTCCAGGCTCAGGTCGGAGTCCAGCAGGGCGACGAGGTCGGCGTCGGCGGCCGTGCCCTCGCCCGCCGCGACCCGGCGGCGCAGCAGCAGCGCGGGCATCGTGGGCACCCGCTCCCGCAGGTCCGTGCCCGGCGTCTTGCCGGTCACCGCGCCGTCGGACGTGAGGTCGATGACGTCGTCGGCGAGCTGGAAGGCGACGCCCGCCGCCTCGCCGTACGCGACGAGGGCGGCCTCCACCTCGGGCGGGCAGCCCGCGAACATCGCGCCGAACCGGGCCGACGTCGCCAGCAGGGACGCGGTCTTGTCCCGCAGCACCTGCAGGTAGTGCTCGACGGCGTCGACGCCCTCGCCCGGCCCCACCGTCTCGTGGAGCTGCCCGATGCACAGGCGCTCGAAGGTCTCGGCGAGGATCCGGATGGCCACCGGGCCCAGCCCCGCGGCGATCGCCGAGGCCCGCGCGAAGACCAGGTCCCCCGTGATGACCGCGACCTGGTTGCCCCACAGCTCGTGCGCCGACGGCGCGCCCCGGCGCACGGGCGCCGCGTCCATGACGTCGTCGTGGTAGAGCGTGGCCAGGTGGGTCAGCTCGACGACGACGGCCGCGTCCACGACCTGGGGCCGGTCCGGGTCGCCGAGGTGCGAGGTGAGCAGCGTCAGCAGCGGGCGCAGCCGCTTGCCGCCGGCGTCCACGAGGTGCCGCGCCGTCGCGCCCGCGATCGCGTCCGAGTGCGCGACGGCCGCCCGCAGGCGCTCCTCGACCACCGCCATGCGGGCGGTGAGGGCCTCGGTGAGCGCCGGGTCGGCCGCCGGCAGCGGGGTCGCGGTCACGGCAGGAATCGCGCCGCCTCACCGAGGAACGAGAGCACCGGCGACGGCAGCACGCCGAGGAGCAGCGTCCCCGCCGCGGCCGCGCCGATCGCCACGATCGTGAAGCCCTCCCCGGCGACGACGGTCGTCGACTCCCCCGGCGTCCCGGCCGGGTCGGTGAAGAACATCAGCACGACGAGCCGGACGTAGAAGAACACCGCGGCCGCCGAGGCCAGCACGCCGATGACGGCGAGCCAGACGAGGTCGCCCTCCACCGCCGCCGCGAAGACCGCGAACTTCCCGGTGAAGCCCGCGGTGAGCGGGATGCCCGCGAACGACAGCAGGAACAGCGTGAACGCGCCCGCGAGCAGCGGGTGCCGTCGGCCCAGGCCGGCCCACTGGGACAGGTGCGTCGCCTCCGCCACCACCGCGCCGCCCGGGCCCGCGTTGACCTCGCGCACGAGCGTCACCACCGCGAACGCGCCGATCGTGGCCAGGCCGTACGCGAGGAGGTAGAAGAGCACCGACGAGATGCCGCTCGCCGTCAGCGCGACGACGCCGACGAGGATGAAGCCCGCGTGCGCGATCGACGAGTACGCGAGCATCCGCTTGACGTCCGTCTGCACGATCGCGACCACGGTGCCCAGCAGCATCGTCACGACGGCGACGGCCCAGAGGACCGGCATGAGGTCCCACTCGAGCGGCGGCAGCACCACGTAGACGATGCGGAGCATCGCGCCGAAGGCCGCGATCTTCGTGCACGCCGCCATGAAGCCGGTCACGGGGGTCGGCGCGCCCTGGTAGGCGTCCGGCGTCCACGCGTGGAACGGCACGGCGCCGACCTTGAAGAGCAGGCCCACGAGCACGAGCACGAGGCCCGCGAGCAGGAGCGGGTCGAGGTCGCTGGGCAGGCCGACCGCGGCGGCGACGTCCGTGAGGCGCGTCGAGCCCGCGAAGCCGTACAGCAGCGCCGAGCCGAACAGGAAGAACGCCGAGGCGTAGGCGCCGAGGAGGAAGTACTTCATCGACGCCTCCTGGCTGAGGAGGCGCCGGCGCCGGGCCATGCCGACGAGCAGGTACAGCGGCAGCGAGAGCACCTCGAGCGCCACGAACAGCGTGAGGAGGTCGCCGGCCGCGGGGAAGAGCATCATCCCGCCGAGCGAGAAGAGCGCGAGCGGGAAGACCTCGGTCTGCGCGAGGGTCCGGCGGCGCGCCTCGTTCTCGTAGTCCGAGCCGGGGACCGCCGACGCCGTGGGCGCGAACGCGTCCTCGCCGCTCTCCGTGCGGTCCGCGATGACGAGCAGGGCGACCAGGCCGAGCAGCGCGACCGTGCCCTGCACGACGAGCGCCGGCCCGTCCACGAGGAGCGTGCCGCCGAGGACGACGGTCCCGCCGTCGGCCGACACGTCGCCCCACAGGGCGGCGACCGCGACGAGCGCGCCGGCCGTCGCCAGCAGGGCCAGCGTCACCTGCACGGTGCGCCGCACGCGCCGCGGCACGAACGCCTCGGCGAGCACGCCGACCACGCCCGTGCCGAGCACGATGGCGACGGGCGCGAGGGACGCCCAGGGGATGTCGGGGGCCTGGAAGGTCACTGGTCGCTCCCGTCATCGATCCGGTCTGCGGACGCTCCGGCGCCGGCGACCACCGGGTCGGCCGACGCGTCGGGGACGCCCACCGCCTCCTGCACCACCGCCGCCGGCTCGCGCACGAGGTCGAGGGCCGGCGTCGGCCAGAGGCCCAGCAGCACGATCGCCGCGACGAGCGGCCCGACCGCCCAGCGCTCGCGCGCCGAGAGGTCCGGCTGCTCCGCGAGGCCCTCGCGGAGGCGGCCGGTGAAGATCCGCTGGTAGGTCAGCAGCACGTAGAGCGCGGCGAGGACCACGCCGAGCGTCGCGACGACGGCGGCCGCCCGGCTCGCGGCGAACGTGCCGACGAACACCATGAGCTCGCTGACGAACGGCGCCGTGCCGGGCAGCGACAGGGCCGAGAGCCCGGCCACGAGGAACGTGCCCGCGAGCACCGGCACCGACACCCGCAGGCCGCCGAGCTCGCCGATCCGCGCCGTGCCCCACCGCCGCACGAGGAAGCCGGCGAGGAGGAACAGCGCGCCCGTCGACAGGCCGTGCGTGAGCATGTAGAGCGATGCGCCCGTCAGACTCACCGACGTGAAGGCGAAGATGCCGAGCACGATGAAGCCGAAGTGGCTCACCGAGGTGTACGCGATGAGGCGCATGAGGTCCTCCTGGCCGATGGCCAGGAACGCGCCGTAGAGGATCGACACCACGGCCAGCGCGATGACCACCGGCGCCGCCCACCGCGCCGCCTCGGGGAAGAGCGTCAGGCAGAGCGTCATCATCCCGAACGTGCCGACCTTGTCGAGCACGCCCACGAGGAGGACGTTCGTGCCCGCGGGCGCCTGCTCCGCGGCGTCGGGCAGCCAGGTGTGCACCGGCCACATCGGCGCCTTGATGGCGAACGCGAAGAAGAACGACACGAACAGCAGGCGGCCGGCCCAGGTGCTGTGCTCGACGCCCGCCAGGGTGTCGACGAGGAAGCCGTCCGGGCCGCCCGGGCCGGACAGCCCGAGGGCGATGACGCCGACGAGCATGACCAGCCCGCCGACGAGCGAGTAGATGAGGAACTTCACGGCCGCGTACCGCCGCTGCGGCCCGCCGAACATCCCGATCATGAAGTAGACCGGGACGAGCATCGCCTCGAACAGCACGTAGAAGAGGAAGACGTCGCGCGCCGCGAACACGGCGACCATGAACGCCTCGAGCACCAGCACGAGGGCGACGTACGTGCGGATCCGGCGGCCGTCGTCGTCGGCCCGGTGCTCCCGCCAGGCGGCGAGCAGCACGAGCGGCACGAGGACGACCGCGAGCAGGATCAGGGCGAGGCCCAGGCCGGTGACGCCGAGCGCGTAGCTCACGCCGAAGGCCGGGATCCACGACGCCTGCTCGGTGAGCTGCACCGCGGCCGCGTCCTCGACGCGGAACGCGGCCAGCGCGCCGGCCGCGAGCGCCACCTCGAGGAGCGAGACGCCGAGGGCGACGTGCCGCGCCCACCGCCGCGCGCCCGCGGGCAGCGCCCACACGGCGAGCGCGCCCAGGAGCGGCACGACGATCAGGGTCGTGAGCCAGGGGAAGGTCGGGTCGGTCATGGTTCCCCTCAGATCCGCACGGCCAGGACGACGACGACCAGCGCCACGATGCCGACGACCATCTGCAGCGCGTAGGACCGGACGAATCCGGTCTGGAGGCGCCGGAGCAGCTCGCCGGCGCCGGCCGTGCCCCGGGCGACCCCGGAGACGGCCCCGTCGACGACCTGCCGGTCGGCGAAGACGAGCGACCGGGTGAGGTACTGCCCCGGCCGCATGAGGACGGCCTCGGCGACGGCGTCCTGGTACAGGTCGCGCCGCGCCGCCCGCGTCAGAACCGAGCCCCGCGGCGGCACGACGGCCACCGGGGCCGCCGCGTACTGCCGCCAGGCGAGGACCACGCCGACCGCGATGAGCAGGAACGTCGTGACCATGATCGCGACCACCGGGAGCACCGGCTCGTGGTGCTCGACGTGCCCCGTCACGGGCTCGAGCCACGTCGTGAACGCCCCGCGGATCGCGAGCGCGCCGCCGAGGGCCGCCGAGCCGACGGCGAGCACGATCATCGGCCACGTCATGAGCGCCGGGGACTCGTGCGGGTGGTCGACGCGCCCCGTGGGCTCGCCGCCCGGCACGACGCCGGTCCCGTCGTCCCAGCGCCGCGTGCCGTGGAACGTCATGAAGAACAGCCGGGACATGTAGAACGCCGTGATCCCGACGCCGACGAGCGCCACGGTGCCGAAGACCCACGGCTCCCAGGTGCCCGCCACCGCGAACGCCGACTCGACGATCCGGTCCTTGCTCCAGAACCCCGAGAACGGCGGCACGCCGATGATCGCGAGCCAGCCGAGCGCCATCGTCACCCACGTGACGCGCATGTACCTCGCGAGGGCGCCGAACCGCCGCATGTCCACCTCGTCGCCCATGCCGTGCATGACCGAGCCCGCGCCGAGGAACAGCCCGGCCTTGAAGAAGCCGTGCGTGAGCAGGTGGAAGATCGCGAACGCGTAGCCGATCGGGCCGAGGCCCGCGGCGAGCATCATGTAGCCGATCTGCGACATCGTGGAGGCGGCGAGCACCTTCTTGATGTCGTCCTTCGCGCAGCCGACGACCGCCCCGAAGAGCAGCGTGATCGCGCCGACGACGGCGACCACGAGGAGCGCGGTCGGCGCCGCCTCGTAGACCGGGCCGGAGCGGACGACGAGGTAGACGCCCGCGGTGACCATGGTGGCCGCGTGGATGAGGGCGGAGACCGGCGTCGGGCCCGCCATGGCGTCGCCCAGCCAGGACTGCAGCGGGAACTGCGCCGACTTGCCGCACGCGGCGAGCAGCAGCATGAGCCCGATGAGCGTCGCCCAGCCCTCGCCCGCGGCGCCGACCGCCTCGTGCACGACTCCGACGTCCGTGCTCCCGGCGACGGCGACCATCGCCATGATCGCGACGATGAGGCCGATGTCGCCGACGCGGTTGACGACGAACGCCTTCTTCGCCGCGACGGCGTTCGGCCGCTCGTGGTCCCAGAACCCGATGAGCAGGTACGAGGCGAGGCCCACGCCCTCCCAGCCGACGAAGAGCAGCACGTAGGAGTCGGCGAGGACCAGCAGCAGCATCGCCGCGACGAACAGGTTGAGGTAGGCGAAGAACCGGCGCCGGTGCGGGTCGTGGGCCATGTACGCGATGGAGTACACGTGGATGAGCGAGCCCACGAACGTGACCAGCAGCACGAACGTCATCGACAGCGGGTCGACGCGCATGCCGAGGTCGACGCTGAACGCGCCGCCGGGCAGCCAGGTCCCGAGCTCCAGCTCGCGCACGCGGTCCGAGGACCCGAGCAGCGCCACCCACATCGCCACGGCCACGACGAGCGCGGCGACCGGCGTCGCGGTGCCGAGCAGGTGGCCCCACCGGTCGGCGCGGCGGCCGGTGAGCAGCAGGACCGCGGCCCCGGCCAGCGGCAGCGCCACGAGCAGCCACGCCAGGCCGAGGGCGCCGTCGGCCGGCGCGACGGCCGACGCCGGGCCCGCCGCGGTCAGCACGGCGGGCAGGCCGCCGAGTGCAGTCGTCATCACCCGCTCCTCAGCTCTTCAACAGGTTGACGTCGTCGACCGAGGCCGAGCGGCGGGTGCGGTAGATCGCCACGATGATCGCCAGCCCGACGACCACCTCGGCGGCCGCGACGACCATGACGAAGAACGCCACCACCTGGCCCGTGAGGTCGCCGTGCATCCGCGCGAACGTCACGAACGCCAGGTTGGCCGCGTTGAGCATGAGCTCGACGCCCATGAAGACGACGATCGCGTTGCGCCGGACGAGCACGGTCAGCGCGCCGATCGTGAACAGGATCGTGGCGAGCACGAGGTAGTTCGTGAGGTTCACCGCACCTGCTCCTCACCCGTGATCGCGCGCTCCGGCGGCGTCGAGCCGACCGCCTCCGGGCCCAGGTGGGCGTGCACCTCGCCGACCGAGCGCTCCTGGCCCCGGACGCGCAGCACGCGGGGCACCGAGTGCTCGAGCGGGCGGCCGCCCGGCCCGAGGGCCGCGACGTCCATCGCGTTGCTGCGCGCGTACACGCCGGGCGCCGGCAGCGGCGTGAGCGTCTCGCCGGCGGCGACCCGCGCGTCGGCCCGCTCGCGCTGACGCACCCGACGGACCAGCCGCTCGCGGTGGGTGAGCACGATGGCGCCCACCGCGGCCGTGACGAGCAGGATGCCGACGACCTCGAGCGTCACCACGAAGTCGCCGAACACGATCCGCGCGACGCCGACGGGGTTGCCGTCCGCGTTCGCCGCCGCGAGGCCGCTGGGCGCGAGGTCGGCGGCCGTGAGCACGACCGACACGAGGACCGCGCCCAGGCCGACGCCGAGCACCGCGGAGATCCAGCGGTGGGCGCCGAGGGCGTCGGTGAACGTGTCCGCCGCGTCGACGCCGACGAGCATGAGCACGAAGAGGAACAGCATCATGACCGCGCCCGTGTACACGATCACCTGCACGACGCCGAGGAACGGCGCCTCCTGCGCGACGTAGAGCACCGCGAGGCAGATCATCACGAGCACGACGCTCATGGCCGCGTACACGGTCCGCCGGGCGAAGACGAGCCCGAGCGCCGCGATGACCATGACGGGCGCGAGGCACCAGAAGAGGACCTCCTCGCCGGTGCTCGTGCGCCCGGTCTCGGCCAGGCTCGTGAGGACCGGGAGCGCTGCGCCCGCCGAGGCGAGCAACGTCGTCATCGGGCCCTTCCCTTCTCGGCCGGGGCGCCCTCGCGCGCGCGGAGCGCCTCGAGCGACGGGTCGTCGGGCCGGTGCTGCGCGACCCACTCGATCTGCTCCGGCACCGGGCCGGTCACCGCGCCACGGTAGTAGTCGTCGTCCTCGGTGCCCGGCACCATCGGGTGCGGCGCGGCCAGCATCCCCTCGCCGAGTGGCGCGAGCAGGTCCTGCTTCTCGTAGATCATCCCGCGGCGCGTGGGACCGGCGAGCTCGTACTCGTTGGTCATCGTCAGCGCGCGCGTCGGGCACGCCTCGATGCACAGGCCGCAGAAGATGCAGCGCAGGTAGTTGATCTGGTAGACGCGGCCGTACCGCTCGCCCGGCGAGTACTGCGCCTCAGGGGTGTTGTCCGCGCCCTCGACGTAGATGGCGTCCGCCGGGCACGCCCACGCGCACAGCTCGCAGCCGATGCACTTCTCGAGGCCGTCCGGGTGCCGGTTGAGCTGGTGCCGGCCGTGGTAGCGCGGCTTCGGCGGCACCTTCTCGAACGGGTACTGCTCGGTGACCGTCGGCTTGAAGAACGACGAGATCGTGACGCCGAAGCCCGCGACGGGGTCGAGCGCCCGGGCGAGGCCCTTCTTCTGCGGGATGAGCGGGGTGTAGCCCGGCTGCCCGGGCGCCCCGACCTCCCCGGGCGTGCGCCGGGTGATGTCCTTGTCAGCCACGCGGCTCCTCCTCAGCGGTGGTCACGGGCCCCTGCTCGATCGCACCCGCGGGGGCGTCGTCGGCGGGCGACGTCGGCGCGCGGCGGCGCCGCGGCGAGGGCGGCAGAGTCTGGCCGGGCAGCGGCGGGACGGGGTAGCCGCCCGCGAACGGGTCGAACGGCCCCTCGTCCTTCGCGGGCTCGGGCTCCGCCTTCGGCTGCTCCGGGATGACGAACATCGCCACCGTGGCCACGGCCGCGACGCCGGCGAGGATCCACAGCAGCGTCCGCAGCTCGACGTCGGTGAACTGCCGCACGCCCTGCACGACCGCCACGGCGACCACCCAGCCGAGCCCGACCGGGATGAGCACCTTCCAGCCGAACCGCATGAACTGGTCGTAGCGGAACCGGACGAGCGTGCCCCGCACCCACACGAAGAAGAACATGAGGGCCCAGAGCTTGACGAGGAACCACAGCACCGGCCACCAGCCCGTGTTGAGCATCCCGTCCCCGATCGCCGAGAGCGGCCACGGGGCGCGCCACCCGCCGAGGAACAGCGTCGTCGCCACGGCCGAGACGTTGAGCATGTTGATGTACTCGGCGAGGAAGAACCACGCGAACTTCATCGACGAGTACTCGGTCATGTAGCCCGACACGAGCTCGCCCTCGGCCTCGGGCAGGTCGAACGGCAGCCGGTTCGTCTCGCCCACCATCGAGATGATGTAGAGGCAGAACGCGGGCAGCAGCGGCAGGAACCACCAGATCTCGGCCTGCGAGGCGACGATCTGCGACGTCGACATCGAGCCCGCGAGGATGAACACGCTGACGAGCGAGAGGCCCATGCCCAGCTCGTAGGAGATGACCTGCGCGGTCGAGCGCACCGCGCCGAGCAGCGGGTACGTGGACCCCGACGACCAGCCGCCGAGGACGATGCCGTACACGCCGAGCGCCGCCGCCGCGAGGATGTACAGGACCGCGACGGGGAAGTCGGTGAGCTGCAGCGGCGTCGTGACCCCGAACATGGTCACGGCCGGCCCGAACGGGATGACCGCGAACACGAGCAGCGAGCAGAACACCGAGATCATCGGCGCCAGGACGTAGACGAGCCGGTGCGCCGTGCTCACCATGACGTCCTCCTTGAAGAGGAGCTTCATGGCGTCGGCCATCGACTGGAAGATGCCGAACGGGCCGTGCACGTTCGGGCCGGGCCGGATCTGCATCCGGCCCACGACCTTGCGCTCGAACCAGATCGCGAAGAGCACGCTGAGCAGCAGGAACACGATGATGCCGACCGCCTTGACCAGCACGATCCACCACGTGTCCTGCGAGAAGTCGGCGGCGGCGACCGCGCCCTGGCCCTCGGCCGCCGCGAGCAGCACGCGCATCACAGCCCCTCTCCCTCGGCCGCCGGGGACCCGGTCGCCGGCAGGGCCGCGGCGCGCACGGTCACGAGCGCGCCGGCGTCGGCCCGCAGCGTGGCCCGCACGGCCGAGCCGGTCGAGTTCGTCGGCACCCACACCACGCCGTCGGGCATCGGCGTGACGACGAGCGGCAGGGTGATCGCGCCGCCGTCGCCGTCCGCGCGCCGCACGGTCACGGCGTCGCCCGTGCGCACGCCCAGCCGCGCGGCGAACGCCTCGCCGAGCCGGGCGACGGGCCGCTGGGCGGTCCCGGCGAGGAACTGCTCGCCGTCCTGCAGGCGGCCCCGGTCGAGCAGCAGGTGCCACGTCGCGAGCACCGCCTCGCCCTCGCCGACCGCCGGCGGCTCCGCGGCGGGCACGTCGGGCGCCGCGGGGCGCTCGCCGTCCCACGCGCCGACCTGGTCGAGCTCCGCGTGCACCTGCGCGAGGGTCCGCGTGCCGAGCGTCACACCCATCCGGTCCGCGAGCGCGTCGAGCACCCGGTGGTCGGGCATGTGCGTGCTCGTCAGCGCCTGCGGGAACGGGCGGAGCCGCCCCTCCCAGGACACGAACGTGCCGCCCTTCTCGACCGGCGGCGCGACCGGCAGCACGACGTCGGCCAGCTCGGTCACCGCGGACGAGCGGACCTCGAGCGAGACGAGGAAGTCGACGCCGCGCAGCGCCGCCGACGCGAGGGCCGGGTCCGGCAGGTCCGCGGGGTCCACGCCGCCGACGACGAGCGCCCGCAGCTCGCCCGCGGCCGCCGCCGCGAGGATGCCCGCGGCGTCGCGGCCCGGCTCGGCCGGCAGCCGCTCGACGTCCCAGGCCGCCGCGAGGTCGACGCGGGCCCGCGCGTCGGCGACGGGCCGCCCGCCCGGCAGGAGGCCCGGCAGCGTGCCGGCCTCGACGCCCGCGCGCTCGCCGACCCGGCGCGGGATCCACGCGAGCCGCGCGCCCGTGCGCCCGGCCAGGCGGAGCGCCGCGCTCAGCGCGCCCGGCACCGTGGCCAGGCGCTCGCCGACGACGACCACGGCGTCCGGCCCGAGCGCCTCGGCCGCCCGGCCGAGCGCCCCGTGCGCGCCGGGGACGAGCGCGTCGAGCACCTCGGGCTCCGTGCCCGGCGCGGCCGGCAGCAGCGTGCCGTCGAGCCGCGCGAGGCCCCGGCTCGCCCAGGGGGCCACCGAGAAGACCCGCGTGCGGTTCTTGCGCACGGCCTTGCGCAGCCGGAGGAACACGACGCCGCCCTCGTCCTCGGGCTCGAAGCCGACGAGGAGCACCGCCGGCGCGGCCTCGAGGTCCGCGAAGGTCACGGCCATCCGCGTGCCCGCGACGTGGTGCGCGAGGAACGCCTCCTCCTCCGCGGAGTGCGGCCGCGCCCGGTGGTCGACGTCGTTCGTGCCCAGGGCCACGCGCGCGAACTTCGCGTAGGCGTAGGCGTCCTCGAGCGTGAGGCGCCCGCCGGGCAGCACGCCGACGGCGCCCGCGGCGGCCGCGAGGCCCTCGGCGGCGCGGTCGAGCGCCTCGCCCCAGCTGGCCTTGCGCAGCTCGCCCCGCGTGCCGTCCTCGGCGACGTCGCGCACGAGCGGGACGGTGATCCGGTCGGGCAGCCCCTGCCAGGTGAACGCGAAGCGGTCCTTGTCGGTGATCCACTCCTCGTTCACGGCCGGGTCGTCGCCCGCGAGCCGCCGCAGCACGACGCCGCGCCGGTGGTCGACGCGGATGGCCGAGCAGCTCGAGTCGTGCTCCGCCACGCCCGGCGTCGACACGAGGTCGAACGGCCGGGAGCGGAACCGGTAGGCCGCGTTCGTCAGCGCGCCCACCGGGCAGATCTGGATGGTGTTGCCCGAGAAGTACGACGCGAACGGGCGGCCCGACGTGTCGATCGTCGCCGCGCCGACCGGGCCGGCCACGTCCTGCTCCGGCACGCCCGTCGCCGCGCTGATCGGGGTCCCGTCGGGCTGCACGCCGCGGTAGACCCGCGTCGGCTCCGCGCCGGCCCAGTCCAGCACGCCCGGGTCGAAGCGCCCGATCTGCTGCGCGTGCGTCCCGTGCACCTCCCGGCCCGGCGTCCCGCCGCCGCGGCCCTGCAGCTCGATGAACGCGTCCCCGGCGATCTCCGCCGAGAACCGCGTGCAGCGCTGGCACAGGATGCACCGGTCGCGGTCGAGCAGGATCTCGGTGGAGATCGCGATCGGCTTGGGGAACGTCCGCTTGACGTCGCGGAATCGCGACGTGCCGTACCCGTTGCTCATCGCCTGGTTCTGCAGCGGGCACTCGCCACCCTTGTCGCAGGTGGGGCAGTCGAGCGGGTGGTTGACGAGCAGGAACTCGATGATCCCGTGCTGCGCCTTGTCGGCGACGGCGCTCGTGCGCTGCGTCCGCACGACCATGCCGGGCGTGGCCTCCGTGGTGCAGGAGGCCTGCGGCTTCGGCATCGGGCGGACGTTGCCCTCCCGGTCCGGCACGGCGACCTCGACGAGGCACTGCCGGCACGCGCCCACCGGCTCGAGCAGCGGGTGGTCGCAAAAGCGCGGGATCGCGATGCCGAGCTGCTCCGCGGCGCGGATGACGAGTGTGCCCTTCGGCACCGTCACCTCGACGTCGTCGATCGTGAAGGTGACGGCGTCGGGGGGCGCGGCGGGCCGGTCCGCGCCGCCCGTCGCGTTCGTCGCGCCTGTGGACGTCGTCGTCATGCGTGCACCCCAGCCATCGCGCGGTCCTTGGGCGTGTACTCGAAGCGGGCGGACGCCACGGGGTCGAACGGGCAGCCGCCGCCGGTGACGTGCGCCTCGTACTCCTCGCGGAAGTACTGCAGGCTCGAGGTCACCGGGGAGGTCGCGCCGTCACCGAGCGCGCAGAACGCCCGCCCGAGGATGTTGTCGCAGACGTCGAGGAGCGTCGCCAGGTCCTCCTGCGTGCCCTCGCCCGCCTCGAGGCGGTGGTAGATGAGCTTCATCCAGTACGTGCCCTCGCGGCACGGCGTGCACTTGCCGCACGACTCGTGCGCGTAGAAGTCCGTCCAGCGGGAGACCGCGCGGACCACGCACGTCGTCTCGTCGAAGATCTGCAGCGCGCGCGTGCCGAGCATCGAGCCCGCCGCGCCGACGGACTCGTAGTCGAGCGGCACGTCGAGGTGCTCGGCCGTGAACAGCGGCGTCGAGGACCCGCCGGGCGTCCAGAACTTCAGCTCGTGCCCGGCGCGGATCCCGCCCGCCATGTCGAGCAGCTCGCGCAGCGTGATGCCGAGCGGCGCCTCGTACTGGCCCGGCCGCTCGACGTGGCCGGACAGCGAGAAGATGCCGAAGCCGGTCGAGCGCTCGGTGCCCATGCTGCGGAACCAGTCGGCGCCGCGGGCGACGATCGACGGCACGCTCGCGATGGTCTCCACGTTGTTGACGACCGTCGGCCGCCCGTACAGGCCGGCGACCGCGGGGAACGGCGGCTTGAGGCGCGGCTGGCCGCGGCGGCCCTCGAGCGAGTCGAGCAGCGCCGTCTCCTCGCCGCAGATGTACGCGCCCGCGCCCGCGTGCACGGTGATCTCCAGGTCGAAGCCGGAGCCGAGCACGTCCCGGCCGAGCAGCCCGGCCGCGCGCGCCTCCTCGACGGCCGCGAGCAGCCGCCGGTACACGTGCACGACCTCGCCGCGCAGGTAGATGAACGCGTGGTGGCAGCCGATCGCGTAGGACGTGATGATCGCGCCCTCCACCAGCAGGTGGGGGTCGGCCATCATCAGCGGGATGTCCTTGCAGGTCCCCGGCTCGGACTCGTCGGCGTTGACGACGAGGTAGCGCGGCCCGCCGTCGGGGGCCGGCAGGAAGCCCCACTTCATGCCCGTGGGGAACCCGGCGCCGCCGCGCCCGCGCAGGCCGGAGTCGCGCACCGCGGCGAGCACCTCCTCGGGCGCCATGCCGAGCGCCGTGCGCAGCGCGGTGTACCCGCCGGCCTTGCGGTACGCGTCGAGCGTCCAGGACGACGGGGCGTCCCAGCGGTCGGTGAGGACGGGGGTGAGCGTCGCCATCACGCCTCCTCGCTCGGCTCGCGCCCGGTCGCCGTGTCAGCGGTGCCGCCCGACGGCGGCTGGCTGGGCGTGTCCACGCTGGTGTCGCGCCCGGGTGCCCGGCCGCCCTGCGCGGCCGCCGACGTCGGGGCCTCGCCGCCCGCGGCGCCGTCGCCTGCGTCGTCGGCGCCCGGGGCGCGCCAGCCCTTCTCGCGCGCGAGCCGCAGCCCGGCGAGCGACCGCTCGCCCGCGGCCACGCCCTCGCCCGCGCGCCCGTCGGGGAACCCCGCGAGCACGCGCGACATCTGCTTGAAGGTGCACACCGAGGACGCCCCGCGCGTCGGGCGCACCGGCTCGCCGGCCCGCAGCCTGTCGACCACCTCGACGGCGGACCGGGGCGTCTGCTCGTCGAAGAACTCCCAGTTGACCATCATCACGGGCGCGTAGTCGCACGCCGCGTTGCACTCGATGCGCTCGAGGGTGATCGCGCCGTCCGGGGTCGTCTCGTCGTGGCCGACGCCGAGGTGCTCGGCGAGCTCGTCGAAGATGGCGTCGCCGCCCATGATCGCGCAGAGCGTGTTGGTGCAGACGCCGACGGTGTAGGTGCCGTTCGGGTGCCGCTTGAACTGGGTGTAGAAGGTCGCGACCGCCGAGACCTCCGCCGTCGTCAGGCCGAGCAGCCGGGCGCAGAACGCGATGCCGTCCGGGCTGACGTAGCCGTCCTCGGACTGCACGAGGTGGAGCAGGGGCAGCAGCCCGGACCGCGGGTGCTCCGGGTAGCGGGCGAGGATCGCCGCGGCGTCCTCCTCGAGCCGCGCCAGCTTCGCGCCCTCGTACGGCTCGTACGGCGCCTGCGTGTGGGTCGTCATCAGCGGTCCACCCCTCCCATCACCGGGTCGATCCCCGCCACGGCGACCACGACGTCGGCGAGCAGGCCGCCCTCGCACATGAGCGAGACCGCCTGGAGGTTGTTGAACGACGGGTCGCGGAAGTGCGCCCGGTAGGGCCGCGTGCCGCCGTCGGACACGAGGTGCACGAGCATCTCGCCGCGCGGGTGCTCGATGGCCTGCGTGGCCTGCCCGGCCGGGACCCGGAAGCCCTCGGTGACGAGCTTGAAGTGATGGATGAGCGCCTCCATCGAGGTGCCCATGATCTCGCGGATGTGGTCGAGCGAGTTGCCCATGCCGTCCGAGCCGATCGCGAGCTGCGCGGGCCACGCGATCTTCTTGTCGGCGACCATGACCGGGCCCGGCCCCATGGCCTGCAGCCGGTCGAGCGCCTGCTCGACGATCCGCAGGCTCTGGTGGCACTCCTCGATCCGCAGCACGACGCGCGCGTAGGAGTCCGCCTCGGTGGCGGTCGGCACGTCGAAGTCGTACGTCTCGTACCCGCAGTACGGGGTGTGCTTGCGCACGTCGTACGGCAGGCCGGTGGCCCGCAGCATCGGGCCGGTGATGCCGAGCGCCATGCAGCCCGCCAGGCCCAGGTACCCGACGTCGACGAGGCGGCCCTTGAAGATCGGGTTGCCGAGCATGAGGTCCGACAGCTGGCCGATGTAGTCGCGGACCCTCGGCAGGGTCTCGCGGATGGTGTCGAGCGCCCCCGGCGGGATGTCCTGCGCGACGCCGCCCGGCCGGATGAAGCCGTGGTTCATGCGCAGGCCGGTGATGAGCTCGAAGATCTTGAGGATCTCCTCGCGGCCCGTGAAGCCCGTGGTCATGATCGTCGTCGCGCCGAGCTCGTTGCCGCCCGTGGCGAGCGCCACGAGGTGGCTGGCCACGCGGTTGAGCTCCATGAGCAGGACGCGGATGACGGTGGCGCGCTCGGGCACGTCGTCGGTGATGCCGAGGAGCTTCTCCACGGCCAGGCAGTGCCCGACCTCCTGGAAGAACGGGGCGAGGTAGTCCATGCGCGTGCACAGGGTCACGCCCTGCGTCCACGTGCGGTACTCCATCTGCTTCTCGATGCCCGTGTGCAGGTAGCCGACGCCGCAGCGGGCCTCGGTGACCGTCTCGCCGTCGATCTCGAGCATGAGGCGGAGCACGCCGTGCGTGGACGGGTGCTGCGGGCCCATGTTGACGACGATGCGCTCCTCGCCGAGCCGCGCCGCCTCCTCGGCGATCTGCGACCAGTCGCCGCCGGTGGCCTCGAAGGTGGGGACGCCCTCGGCGCCCTCGTCGACGATGTGGGCGCTCGCGTGGGGGGTCTGCTCGCTCATCAGTTGTACGCCCTCCGCTGGTCGGGCGGCGGGATGTGCGCGCCCTTGTACTCCACCGGGATGCCGCCGAGCGGGTAGTCCTTGCGCTGCGGGTGGCCGGGCCAGTCGTCGGGCATCTCGATGCGCGCGAGGCCCGGGTGGCCGTCGAAGACGATCCCGAAGAAGTCGTAGGTCTCCCGCTCGTGCCAGTCGTGGCCCGGGTACACCGGGGTGGACGACGGGATGTGCGGGTCGGCGTCGGGCACCGCCACCTCGAGCCGGAGGCGCCGGCCGTGCGTGACGGAGCACAGGTGGTAGACGGCGTGCAGCTCGCGCCCGGCGTCGGCCGGGTAGTGCACGCCGGAGACACCGAGCCCGAGCTCGAAGCGCAGGTCCTGGTCGTCGCGCAGCGCGCGACACACGGTGACGACGTGCTCGCGCCGCACGAACAGCGTGAGCTCGCCGCGGTCCACCACGACCTTCTCGATCGCGGCCTCGTACGGCACGCCCTGCTCGGCCAGCACCTCCGCGAGGATGTCGACGACCTCGTCGAACCAGCCGCCGTACGGCCGCTCGCTCGGGCCGGGCATCGCCACGGTCCGCACGAGCCCGCCGTACCCGGACGTGTCGCCGGTGTCCTGCGCCCCGAACATGCCGCGGCGCACGGCGACGACGTCGAGCACCGGGCCCGCGGCGCCCTCCCCCGCCGTGGCGGGCAGGTGCTGCGCGCCGGCCTCGTGGGCGGCCTCGGTCGCCGTCTGCGGGGTGTCGCTCGCGGGCGTGCCGACGACGCCGGCCCCCGCCTTCGCGGCCGCCGCCGCGTCCTTCGCCTCGGCGGGCGCGTCCGCCGGCGCGTCGTCGCCGGTGGCGTCGCGGCGCACGTCGTCGCTCATCGGAGCAGCCCCCTCATCTCGGACGTCGGCGTCGCGGCGAGCGCGGCCTCCTCCGCGGCGCGGGCGGCCCGCTCGCGGTTGACGCCGAGCGGCGCGTGCCGCACCTGCTCGTGCAGCGCGAGGATCGCGTTGAGCAGCATCTCGGGCCGCGGGGGGCAGCCGGGCAGGTAGATGTCGACGGGGACGATGTGGTCCACGCCCTGCACGAGCGCGTAGTTGTTGAACATGCCGCCCGACGACGCGCAGACGCCCATCGACAGCACCCACTTGGGCTCGGACATCTGGTCGTAGACCTGGCGCACGACCGGCGCCATCTTCTGGCTCACGCGGCCCGCGACGATCATGAGGTCGGCCTGGCGCGGCGACGCCCGGAACACCTCCATGCCGAAGCGCGAGATGTCGAAGCGGGACGTGCCCGTCGCCATCATCTCGATCGCGCAGCAGGCGAGCCCGAACGTCACGGGCCACATCGACGCCTTGCGGACCAGGCCGGCGAACTTCTCGACCGTGGTCAGCAGGAAGCCTGACGGTGCCTCCTCGATGCCCATCGCGCCCCTCCTCCCGTGCTCGTGCCTGCCGCGGTGTCGACCGCGGCCCTCAGTCCCACTCGAACCCGCCGCGGCGCCACTCGTAGACGAAGGGCACCGTGATGAGGGCGATGAACGTCACCATCGCGACGACGCCGTACATGCCCAGCTCCCCGAACGTGACCGCCCACGGGTACATGAAGACGACCTCGATGTCGAAGACGATGAAGCTCATCGCGACGAGGTAGTACTTCACCGGGAAGCGGCCGTGCCCGACGGCGTGGGGCGTCGGGTCGATGCCGCACTCGTACGCCTCGAGCTTCGCCCGGTTGTAGCGCCGCGGGCCCAGGATCGCGCTCGCGCCGACGCCGCCGAGGGCCAGGACCGCCGCGATACCCATGAGCACCAGGATCGGCACGTACGGGTTGGTCATCGGGCCCTCCAACCGGGTCGGGGCGGCGTCGCCGCCGCGCGGGCTTGGGGCGGTGGCGCGGCCTCCGCCGAGTGTCGTCGGGTCATGCTGCGGGCGCAATCCGTGCCAGCGTGGCGATCAGGCGGTCGGAGGCCTGGCCGCCGCGCGGCTCGTAGACGTCGGACAGGAGCTTCATGACGAGGCGCATCAGCGCCGGTCGGGGTAGACCGTAGCGGGTGCACAGCCGCATGATCGCGGGCTGCTCGATGAGCCTCACGAAGACGCGGCCGAGCTGGAAGTACCCGCCCAGCTCGTCGGCCATCACGCGGGGGTAGGTGGCGAGCACGGCGTCCCGCGCGGCCGGCGTCCGGCGGGCGTGGGCCTGGACCACGATCTCGGCGGCCCGACGCGCGGCCTGCATCGCGTACGCGATCCCCTCGCCGTTGAACGGGCTCACCATGCCGCCCGCGTCCCCGACGAGGAGCACGCCGCGCGAGTAGAGCGGCTTGCGGTTGAACGCCATCGGGAGCGCGGCGCCGCGGACGGGCCCGACCTGGCCCTCCGGCGTGAACCCCCAGTGCGCGGGGGTGCCGGCGAGCCAGCGGTGCAGCAGCTCGCGGTAGTCGACCTTCGTCGCCGTGGCGGTGGAGCTCACGCTGCCGAGGCCGACGTTCGCCGTGCCGTCGCCGAGCGGGAAGATCCAGCCGTACCCGGGCAGCAGGTTCGACCGGTTCGGCTCGCCGTCCCACAGCTCGAGGTGGGACTCCATCCACTCGTCGTCGTGCATCGGGGTGCGGAAGTACGTCCGCACGGCGACGCCCATCGGGCGGCGCGGGTCCTTCTCGATGCCGAGCGCGAGCGCGAGGCGCGCGGACACGCCGTCGGCGGCGATGACGGCGGGCGCGCGGTAGGTGACCTCGTCGCCCGCCCGGCGGCCGGCGTCGTCCACGGGACGGGCCGTGACGCCGACGACGCGGCCCGTGCGCTCGTGCACGAGCGGCCCGGTGACCTGGGTGCGCTCGAGGATCTTCGCCCCGGCGGCCCGCGCGTGGGCGGCGAGCGCGGCGTCGAAGTCGCGGCGCGGGCGGGCGAGGCCGAAGTCCGGGAACGACTCGGTCCGGGGCCACGGGATCTCCAGCCGGTGCCCACCCCCGTAGACGCGCAGGCCCTTGTTGCGGATCCAGCCGTCCTCGGGCCGCAGCGGGACGCCCATGGCGACGAGCTCGCGCACGGCGCGCGGGGTCAGCCCGTCGCCGCAGACCTTGTCGCGGGGGAACGCGGTCTTCTCCAGGACGAGGACGTCGAGGCCCGCCGTCGCGAGCCAGTAGGCCGCGGTCGCCCCGGCCGGGCCCGCGCCGACGACGACGACGTCGGCGTCGTCGTGCCGCTCGACACCCCTCGCCACGCCCACCTCGCCGTCAGCCGTTCCTTGTGAAGACGTTCACGAACGTCGCGTCAGTCTATCCGCGCCCGGACGGTGGGTACGCACGGCGTCCGACGGCGGTCCGGCCGTGCCAAATGTCCGGATCCCCCCGGTGTGCGTCTCACGGCCGCCGGCCCCGGTGGAGCGCCACGATGCCCCCGGAGAGGTTCCGGTACGCGACGTGGGTCCAGCCCGCCTCCCGCAGGAGCCGCGCGAGGCCCACCTGGTCGGGCCACGCGCGGATCGAGTCGGCGAGGTACTCGTACGACTCGGGGTCCGAGCTCACCACGCGCGCGATCGCGGGCAACGCGCGCACGAGGTACTCGGTGTACAGGACCCGGAACGGCGGCCACGTCGGCGAGGAGAACTCGCACACCACGATCCGGCCGCCCGGCCGCGTCACGCGGAGCATCTCCGCGAGCGCGTCGCGCGTGCCCGCGACGTTCCGCAGCCCGAACGAGACGGTCACGGCGTCGAACGACGCGTCGGCGAACGGCAGCCGCAGCGCGTCCCCCGCGACGAACGGCAGGTCGGGGCGCCGCGCCTTGCCCGCCGTCAGCATGCCGAGCGAGAAGTCGCACGGCACCACGCGCGCGCCCGCCGCCGCGAACGGCGCCGACGACGTGCCCGTACCCGCCGCCAGGTCGAGCACCGTCTCCCCCGGCCGAGGGTCCACCGCCGCGACCGTCCGGCGGCGCCACCGGCGGTCCTGGCCGAGCGACAGCACGTCGTTCGTCAGGTCGTAGCGGCGGGCCACGGCGTCGAACATCGCCGCGACCTCGTGCGGCTGCTTCTCCAGGCTGGCGCGGGGCATGCCCCCATCCTGAGGCATGGCGCGGTCCGAGCTGGACGTAGGCTGTCCCGCGATGACCGACCTGGACCTCGCGGCGACCGCGCCACTGCCCCTCGTCGCACGCACCGCCGCGGTGGACCCCCTGGACCTCCCCGGCGACCTCACCGAGCTGCTGCCCGCCGACGGGGGCACGGCGTGGATCCGGCGCGCCGACGGCCTCGTCGCCTGGGGCGAGCTCACGCGCGTCACCACCGCCGGCCCGGACCGGATGGCCGACGCCGAGGCCGCCTGGCGCGAGCTCGTCGCCCACGCGGTGGTCCGCGACGAGGTCCGCCTGCCCGGCACCGGGCCCGTCGCGTTCGGCTCGTTCGCCTTCGCCGACGACTCCCCCGCGGGCGGGGTCCTCGTGGTGCCGCGGGTCGTCGTCGGGCGCCGGGGCGCCACGGCCTGGGTGACCACGATGGAGCTCGGCGCCGTGCCCGCCCCCGTCGTCCCCACGCCGCAGCCGCCGCCCACGTCGCCCGGGCCGGTGACGTTCTCCGACGCCGACCTCGGCCCCGACGCCTGGCAGGACGCCGTCCGCCAGGCCGTGCGGCGCATCCGCGACGGCCGGCTCGAGAAGGTCGTGCTCGCCCGCGAGGTGCACGCCCGCACCACCGCGCCGCTGGACCAGCGCTGGGTGCTGCGCCGCCTCGCCGCCGACTACCGCGCGTGCTGGACGTTCGCCGTCGACGGCCTGCTCGGCGCGACCCCCGAGCTCCTCGTGCGCAGCGAGAAGGGGCTCGTCACCTCGCGCGTGCTCGCGGGCACCATCCGCCGCACCGGCGACGACGACGCCGACCTCGCCCACGCCGCGCTCCTCGCCCACTCGTCGAAGGACCTCGAGGAGCACGAGTACGCGGTGACCTCGCTCAGCGAGGCCCTCGCGCCGTTCTGCTCGTCGACGAACGTGCCCGAGACCCCGTTCGTGCTGCACCTGCCGAACGTCCTGCACCTCGCGACGGACGTCACCGGCGTCCTGTCCGCCGACGCCGGCCCCCCGCCCACGAGCCTCGCCCTCGCCGCCGCGCTGCACCCCACGGCGGCCGTCGCGGGCACGCCCACGGCGGCGGCCTGCGACCTCATCGCCGAGCTCGAGAGCATGGACCGCGGCCGCTACGCCGGGCCCGTCGGCTGGATCGGCGCCGACGGCGACGGCGAGTGGGCGCTCGCGCTGCGCACCGGCCGGGTCGACCCGGACGACCCGCGCCACCTGCGGCTGTTCGCGGGCTGCGGCATCGTCGCGGCCTCCGACCCCGCCGCCGAGCTGGCGGAGTCGGAGGCCAAGCTCGAGCCGATGCGCCGGGCGCTCGGGAACCCGACGCGCGGCTGAGCCCCGCTAGGCCCGCCCCTCCTCGCGGCTGCCCAGCACGACGTCGACGGTCCGCGTCTCGCCGCCGCGGACGACGGTGAGCGTCACCTCGTCGCCCGGCGTGCGCTCGCGCACCTGGGCGGTCAGCGACTCCGCGCCGCTCACCGGCTCGTCGTCGATGGCGACGACGACGTCGTCGGTGCGCAGCCCGGCGTCGGCGGCGGGCCCGCCCGCGGTGGCCTCGACGACGACGGCGCCCAGCCGCACGGTGCCGTCCGCCGTGCGCGCGGTGCCGTCCGCCAGGCGCACCCCGAGGAACGCGTGCGCCGCCGCGCCGTCCTCGACGAGCTCCGTGGCGACCCGCAGGGCGAGGTTCGCCGGGATCGCGAAGCCGAGCCCGATGGACCCGCTGCTGCGCGACGTCGTGAGGATGGACGAGGTGATCCCGACGACCCGGCCGCTGGCGTCGAAGAGCGGGCCGCCGCTGTTGCCGGGGTTGATCGCCGCGTCCACCTGGATCGCGTTCGTCACGACGGGCTCGCCGCGGCCGGGCGACCCGGTCGACACGGGTCGGTCGACCGCGGACACGATGCCCGTGGTCGCCGTGCTGTCGAGGCCGAGCGGGTTGCCGACGGCCATGACCGGCTCGCCGACCGCGACCTCGTCGGAGTCGCCGAACGCCGCGGCGACGAGGTCGTCCGGCGGGTCGGTCAGCGCGATGACGGCGACGTCCGTCGTGGGGTCGGTGCCGACCACCTCGGCCTCGTAGACGCGCCCGTCGACGAGGGTGACCATGATCCGACCGCCGCCGGCGACGACGTGGTCGTTCGTGATGATCCGGCCGTCCGTGTCGAGCACGACGCCGGACCCCTCGCTCCCGCCCGCGGGCCCGCGCACCGCGATGGCGACGACGGACGGCCGCACGGCCTCGGCGACCGCCTGCCAGTCCGGCGCGGTACCGTCGGCCGTGACGGGCGGCGCGGTCTCGGGGGCCCGCTCCTCCGGGGCCGCCTGCTCCTGGGCGGGGCCCGCGTCGTCGGGGCGGTCGTCGAGCGCCGCCTGCACGGCCACCGTGCCCGCGACGGCGACGACGCCCGTCACGACGGCGGTCACCACGACCGCGCGCCAGGGCCGCCGCGGGGGCGGCGGCGGGGGCGGGGGCGGAGCCACCAGGGGAACCGTCTGCGTCAGGTCGATGCTCATGTCGGACCTCCTCGACGCCCATGACAGGCGGCGGGCCTGGCCGAATCCTGTGCCCTTCCTGAGAGCCGGCTGAGAACCTCAGCCGATCGCGCGCGCGGCCGCCTCCGCGAGCCGCTCGTGCAGCGCGCGACGCTCGGCGCGGTCGACGGCGACCTCGACGACCTCCACGCCCGCCACGGGCGCGGCGACCGCCTCGCCCAGCGCGCCGGCGTCGTCCACCCGGACGTGCCGCACCCCCAGGCCCGCGCAGAGCGCCCCGAGGTCCGCGCCGTGGGGCGTGGCGAAGACGCGCTCGAAGACCCGGTTCCCAGGGTCCCCGTGCTCGATGGTCGCGAAGAGCGAGCCCCCGTCGTCGTTCGCGACGACGACCCGCAGGTCCGGCCTCCGCTCCAGCGGCCCGGCGAGCAGGCCGCCGACGTCGTGCAGGAACGTGAGGTCACCGACGTACGCGCGCACGGGGCGGCCCAGCCCGAGCGCCACGCCGGCCGCCGTCGAGAGCGTGCCGTCGATCCCCGAGAGCCCGCGGTTCGCCACGACGAGCGGCGGCTCGTCCCAGGCGGCCACGAGGTCGAGGTCGCGCACGGGGCTGCTCGCCCCGACGACGAGCGCGTCGCCCGGCCCGGTCGCGGCGGCGACGGCGGCCGCGACCGTCGGGCCGGCGATCCGGCCCGCGCGGTGCTCGTCGGCGAGGACCTCGCGCACCGCGGCCGCCGCGGCCCGGCCCGCCTCGCGCCACCGCGCCAGCCAGGCCTCGTCCACGGCGCCCGGCTCCATGAGCCACTCCGGCACCCGGCTCAGCACGTACGTCGCGCCGCGGCCGGCGTCGGGCGTCGCGGAGCCCTGGTGCACCACCGCGATGGACCGGACCTGGCGCCCCAGGAGCGCGGTCACCGCCCGGCTCAGCGTGGGCCGCCCGACGACGACGACGCGCCGCACCTCCCCCGCCAGCGCGGGCAGCACCAGCCGGTACGCCGCGACGGCGTTCGGCCCGCCGCGCGCACCCGACGACGGCTCCGCGAGCAGCGGCCAGCCCCGCGCCTCGGCGAGCGCCCGCGCGACCGGCCCGGCGCCATCGCCCGCGACGACCACCGTCGGCTCCTCCTCGGTCCAGCCGCGCAGCGGCCGCGGCGCCGGGGGCGGCGCGTCGAGCCGCACCGGCTCGACCTCGCGCGGCTGCGGCACCCGGGTGGGCAAGGGCGGCGCCGGCCACACGTCGTCGTCGGGCACGAGGGGCTCGCGGTAGGCGAGGTTGACGTGCACGGGACCCGGGTCGTGGCTCAGCTCGCCGGTCGCGGCCGCGACCGCCTCCGCGGCGATCCGGCGCAGGTGCCCCGCCTCGTCCGGGCGGCCCCCGGGGGCCGACACGTCGAACGTCATCCGCACGGCCCCGGCGAAGATGCCCGGCTGGTCGGTCGTCTGGTTCGCGCCGGTGCCGCGCACCTCGTGCGGCCGGTCGGCGGTGAGCAGGAGCAGGGGCAGTGCGGCGTGGTGCGCCTCGAGCACGGCCGGGTGGAGGTTCGCCACCGCGCTGCCCGACGTCGTGACCACCGCGACGAGGTCGGCGCGCCCCTGCGCCCGCGCGGCCCGGGCGAGCCCGACGGCGAGGAACCCCGCGCACCGCTCGTCGACCCGCACGTGCAGGTCGAGGGCCGGGGCGCCGTCCGGCCGCTCGCCGTCGGGCCCCGCGGCCGCGGCGGCGGCGTACGCGAGCGGCGCGCTGCGCGAGCCGGGGGCGAGCACGACGTGCCGCAGCCCCAGGTCCGCGAGGGCGCGCAGCAGCACGCGGGCGGCGGTGGTCGCGGTGGTCACGAGTCCTCCTTCGTCACGGCACGCAGGCGCGCGAGCCACCGCTCGGTGATCCCGGCGGCGGCCGCGGCGTCGGCGGCGCGGGCGAGCCGCGCCGGGTCGGGGTCGGGCCGGCGCACGGCCAGGCGGCCGCCCACCGGCAGGAGGGGTTCGGCGACGACGTCCTCGGCGAGGAGCCGCGCCGTCGCCAGCCCGCACGCGTACGGCAGCTCGGGCAGGGCGGCCGCGAGCGCGAGCCCCTGCGCGAGCCCCACGGAGGTCTCGAGAGCCGACGAGACCACCACCGGCACGCCCACCCGCTCGGCCAGCTCGAGGCAGGCCCGGACACCGCCCAGCGGCTGCACCTTCAGCACGACGACGTCGCACGCGCCCGCGCGCACGGCCGCCGTCGGGTCGGCGGCCAGCCGCACGGCCTCGTCCGCGGCGATCGGCACGTCGACGCGCCGCCGCACCGCGACGAGGTCCGCCACCTCGCGGCACGGCTGCTCGACGTACTCCAGCCCGCCCGCCGCGCGGTCGAGCGCCCGGATGCGCGCCACCGCCGTGTCCGCGTCCCACGCGGCGTTGGCGTCCACGCGGACGCGCCCGCCCGGCCCCAGCGCGTCCCGCACCGCGGCGACGCGCTCGACGTCCTCCTCGGGCGCCTGGCCGCGCTCGGCGACCTTCACCTTCGCCGTCGTGCAGCCCGACGACGCGACGATCCGGTGCGCCTCCTCGGGCCCGACGGCGGGCACCGTCACGTTCACGGGCACGGACCCCCGCCGGCGCGGCACGTCGCCCTCCGCCCACTCGCGGGCCGCGCGCCACCAGGCCCGGGCGGCGTCGTCGTCGTAGTCCCAGAACGGCGAGAACTCGGCCCACCCCGCGGGGCCACGCACGAGCACGCCGTCGCGCCAGTCCAGACCCCGGAACCGCGTCGTCAGCGGGACGCGGTAGACGACGGTGTCGGACAGCACGTCGTCACGGTAGCGCCGCGGCGCCCCGCGGACGGCCGCTCAGACGGCGACCTCGGGCGCGTCCCCGAACACGTGCAGCCCGACGATCCCCGCGACGATGAGCACGAGGGAGACGATCTTGCCGACCGTCACCGCCTCGCCGAGCCAGACCATGCCCACGATCGCGGTGACCGACGCGCCGATCCCGGTCCACACCGCGTACGCCACGCCCACGGGCAGCGAGCGCAGCGACCACGCCAGCCCGCCCATGCTGCCGACCAGCAGCACGACGAAGAGCACCGACGGCCACAGGCGCGTGAACCCGTCCGACGCCTTGAGGCTGAGCGCCCAGCCCGCCTCGAGGATCCCCGACCCGATGAGCACGGCCCACGCCATGGCTGCCTCCTCGTCCGGCGGCCCGGCGCCACCGTCCGTCCGACGCTAGAGGATGCGCCGCCGCGCGCGGCTACTGTGACCGCCATGAGCGCGCTGCCCGGGGTGTCCGCCACGTTCGACGCCGCCCGCTGGCGGCCCGTGGACGGCTTCGACGACCTCACCGACGTCACGTACCACCGCGGCGTGCACGACGGCGCCCCCGCCCCCGTCGTCCGCGTCGCCTTCGACCGGCCCGAGGTGCGCAACGCGTTCCGGCCGCGCACCGTCGACGAGCTGTACCGGGTGCTGGACCACGCCCGCTGCTCCCCCGACGTCGGGGTGGTGCTGCTCACGGGCAACGGCCCGAGCCCGCGCGACGGCGGCTGGGCCTTCTCCTCCGGCGGCGACCAGCGCATCCGGGGCCGCGACGGCTACCGCTACACCGGGCCCGACGGCGAGGTCGACGCGGCGCGCGCCGGCCGGCTGCACATCCTCGAGGTGCAGCGCCTCGTCCGGACGATGCCGAAGGTCGTGGTCGCGGTCGTCGACGGCTGGGCGGCGGGCGGGGGCCACTCCCTGCACGTCGTGTGCGACCTCACGATCGCGTGCCGCGAGCACGGCCGGTTCAAGCAGACCGACGCCGACGTCGGCTCGTTCGACGCCGGGTACGGGTCCGCGCTGCTCGCCCGGCAGGTGGGCCAGAAGCGCGCCCGGGAGATCTTCTTCCTCGGGCGCGAGTACGGCGCCGAGGACGCCGAGCGGTGGGGCGCCGTCAACGAGGTCGCCGACCACGACGCGCTCGAGGACCTCGCGTGGACCTACGCCCGGACGATCGCCGGCAAGTCCCCGCAGGCGGTGCGGATGCTGAAGTTCGCGTTCAACCTGGCCGACGACGGCCTCGCCGGTCAGCAGGTCTTCGCGGGCGAGGCCACCCGCCTCGCCTACATGACGGACGAGGCCGTCGAGGGCCGGGACGCGTTCCTCGAGAAGCGGCCGCCGGACTGGTCGGGCTTCCCGTACTACTTCTAGGGGTCCTCGGGGTCCCTAGCCGGTCGTCCCGATCAGCCACACGCCGAGGTTGACGAGCCGCTCGAGCGCGAGGGCGCCGGCGAGGATCACCCCGAGGAGCATCACCACGGCGGCCGCGGCGGGCACGTTCGAGCGGAGTCGCTCGCGACGGCGCTCCTCGAGGACCGGGTCGATGGGCTGCAGCGTCTGGTGTGCCATGCCTCGAGCCTCCGCGACGAGGCACGGTCGCCACATCGGTCCCGCGTCGCGACGTGGGCGGCGCGCGCTCCGACCCGGGGGCGAGCGCCGTCGGGCGACGTCATCCCGCGGGTGGAGACGTCAGGTGATCGAGATGCGACCCGTGCGCTGGGGCACGAGCTCGACCCACGTGTTGCCCGGGGCCAGGGTCACCGGCGTGCCGTCCTCGAGCGTGAGGACGAAGGGCGCGTCGTCGCTCGCCTTGCTCCACGTCACGGCCACGTACTTCCCGCCGGAGAACACGATCCCCGCGCCGGTCCCGACGAGGTCGTAGGTCGGCACGGACGCGCCGCCCTGGGCCTTGAACCCGCTCGCGCGGTGCGGGGCGGTGATCGCCACGACGTTCGCCGCGGACAGCTGCACGCCGGACTCGGCCATCGCGGGCTGGTTGCCCTCGGCGCGGAGCCAACGGCCGGTGCCCGCGTCCCACGTCCACGTGGGGTTGGCGGCCCCGGAGAGGCGGAAGTCCACGACGGTGGCGGGCGTCCCCAGTTGCGCGGCCGTGGCCAGGTTCGGCCGCAGCGCGAACCGGAACTGTTCCGGCGGCGGCGCGGAGTGGTCGGCGTCGGCCTGCTCGACGAACGAGGCGAGCGACCCGTAGACGTTGTGCGGCGCCGACCGGCGCGACACCCGGAACAGGCCCGGGGCGCCGGCGTCGTGGCTGATCGCCTGGAGGCTCGACTTCGCGACGAGGTTGAGGATCCCGCGCTGCCCGCCGGAGAACACGATCGGGGCGCGCAGCGGCGCGGCGATCGGGATGTCCATCGGCCGCACGGAGCGGATCGGCCCGATCTCCTCGGGCATCTGCGAGTGGTAGACCGCGACGAACCGCGACACCTCGAACTCGACGATCGTCTCCCACACCATGTCGGCGGCCTCGAGCCCGCCCTGCGGCCGCGCGAACCGGGTGTTCTCGATCTTCACGGCGATGGCGGGGCGCTGGGCGACCTCGTCCGTGATCACGCCGGTGAGCGGCCACCGCGTCGGCTCGACGGGCTCGGGCGGCGTGGCCTTCTCGACCGCGACGTCCGGCGTCGCGGTGACGTCGGGGAGCGACTCGGGCGGCTCCGGGGTGCACGCGGCGAGCGCGGCGCCCGTGACGGCGACGACGGCGACGAGCGCCGTGCGGGAACGACGGGACCAGCGTCCGCGGACGCCACGAGCGGACCTGGCCACTGCTTGCTTCCTCCTCGCCGGCTGGCCGACGGCTACCTCCTGCGTGAACCCACTCTAGGACCCCCGTACCCTGCGGTTGTGCAGCGGCCGCTCCGTTCCGTCGCGGTTCACCCGCGTGTCGCGGCGGACGTGGCGGACCTCACACGGCGCGTCGCCGCGGCGCTCGACGGGACCGGGCCCGCGCTCACGCCCCTCGCGCCCGCCCCGGCGGCGACGGTCTCCGCGGAGGTCGCCCTCGTCGTCGGGACGAGCGGCTCCACCGGGGAGCCCCGCGCGGTGCTGCTCGACGCCGCCGCCCTCGTCGCGTCGGCGGAGTCCACGCACGCCCGGCTCGGCGGCCCCGGCGCCTGGCTGCTCTGCCTGCCGCTGCACCACGTGGCGGGCCTGCAGGTGGTGGTGCGGTCGGCGCTCGCGGGCACGGACCCCGTCTGGTTCCCCGGCGAGCGGTTCGACCCGGCCGCCGTGGCCGCGCAGCTGCGCGCGCTGCCTCCCGCGCGGCGCCCGCGGTACGCGTCGCTGGTGCCGACGCAGCTGCACCGGATCCTTGCCGACCCCGGCCCCTGGACGGACCTCGAGGCGATCCTCGTCGGGGGGGCCGCCACGCCGCCGGCGCTCCTCGAGCGCGCCCGCGCCGCGGGGCTGCGGGTGGTCACCACCTACGGCGCGACCGAGACCTGCGGCGGCTGCGTGTACGACGGCAGACCCCTGCCGGGGACCCGGGTCGCCGTCGACGACGGCGCGGTGCGCCTGGCCGGGCCGACGCTCGCGCGCGGCTACCTGGGCCGCCCGGACCTCGACGCGGCGGCCTTCGAGGTGCGCGACGGGGTGCGCTGGTACCGCACCGGGGACCTGGGCCGGCTCGTGGAGGGCCGGCTGGAGGTCCTCGGGCGTGCGGACGACGTCCTCGTCACCGGCGGGGAGAAGGTCGCCCCGGCGGCCGTCGAGGCGGTCCTCGCGGAGCTCCCGTCGGTCGCGCAGGCGTGCGTCGTGGGGGTGCCCGACGAGGAGTGGGGCACCGCGGTCGTCGCCGTCGTCGTGCCCCGCCCGGGCGGCCCCGCCCCGGTCCTGGCCGACGCGCGGGCGGCGGTCCGCCGTACGCTGGGCCCCGCCGCGGCGCCCCGCCGGCTGGTCGTCGTCGACGCGCTGCCCGAGCTCGGCCCCGGCAAGATCGACCGGGCGGCCGTGGCGCGGCTGGCCTCCCGCGCCGAGACCCGCTGACACACCACCGAGGGGGACCCATGGCGACCGCTGCCGAGTGGCTCGAGGGCGCGCGCCTGCGCACGCTGCCCGCCGCCGTCGCCCCGGTGCTCGTGGGCACGGGCGCGGCGGCGCAGGTCGACGCGGCCGACGTCGGGCGCGCGCTCCTGGCGGGCGGCGTGGCCCTCGCGCTGCAGGTGGGCGTGAACTTCGCGAACGACTACTCGGACGGGATCCGCGGGACGGACGTGGACCGCGTCGGCCCGCTGCGCCTCACCGCGTCGGCCGCGGCCCGGCCGGGGCAGGTGCGCGCGGCCGCGTTCGCCGCGTTCGGGGTGGCGGCGGCGCTCGGCGTGGCGCTCGTCGCCCTGAGCGGCCACTGGTGGCTGCTCGCCGTCGGCGCGGCCGCGATCGCCGCGGCCTGGTACTACACCGGCGGCCGCCACCCGTACGGCTACCTGGGCCTGGGCGAGGTCGGCGTCTTCCTGTTCTTCGGCCTGGTGGCGGTGCTGGGCACCACGTACACGCAGGCGGACACGGTGACGTGGCCCGCGGTCGCGGGGGCGGTCGGCGTCGGGCTGCTCGCGTGCGCCCTGCTCACGGTCAACAACATCCGCGACATCCCCGGCGACGCCCTCGCGGGCAAGCGCACGCTCGCGGTCCGGTTCGGCGACCGGCGGGCGCGGCGGACGTACGCCTGGCTCGTCGCGCTGGCGATCGTCGCGGGCGCGGTGTGCGCGGTGGCGGCGCCGGGGGCGCTGCTGGTGCTCCTGGCCCTGCCGGGGGCGGTGATCCTCGCGGTGGCGGTGCTGCTGGGGGCCCGCGGCGTGGCGCTGCGCCCGGTGCTGGCGGGCACGGGCGCCCTCGAGCTGGCCTACGGCGTGCTGCTGGGGTTGGGCCTCGCGATCTGATCGTCGCCGGGATCCTCGCGGAGCCGCTCGACGACGGCGTCCTCGTGCGCGGCGTCGTCCTCGACGCCCCGGGGGAACCGGCTGCGCCGCTCGGGCGCCGTCCGCCGCTCGGCGAGCCACCGGGCGGCCGCGTCGCGCTGACGCCCGAGGACCACGTACGACAGCGCGAAGGACACGACCGTCGCGACGACGACGAGCAGCCAGCCGCCCATGCCCGCGAGCCACAGGCCCACGAGCGCGAGCGCGAAGAGCCCGAGCCGGAGCAGCGAGTACGTCACGACGGGCATGCGGCCCAGCCTAGGTGCGGGCGCCCCGACCGGTGCGCGCTCCGGTGCGCCCGCGGACACCCTGCGGCGCGCACCCGGGCGCGGTCCCGACCCGCCGACGTCGCCCGTCCGGCTTACCCTGGTGGAATGGTTCGGGCCCTCGTCTACATCGTCCCGGTCGCACTGGCGATCTACGCACTGTTCGACCTGGCCCGAAGCCTGCCCGAGGAGCGCGTCGGCGTCCGGCGCTGGGCGTGGGTGCTCATCGTCGTCCTCATCCCGGTCCTGGGCCCGCTCGTGTGGATCCTCGTCAGCCGCTGGGCCCGCGCCCAGAGCGGCACCCCGCCGACGGTCCCCCCGCTCCGGCCCGGCCCGGTCCCCCCGCGCACGAGACGCCCGGCCGGCCCCGCGCGCGGCCCGGCCCGCCCGAGCCGTCGCTCGGGCCCTCTCCCGCCCGACGACGACCCCGAGTTCCTCTGGCGCCTCGAGCAGCAGCGCCGCCGCGCCTCCGGCGAGCCCCCGAGCGCCGACGGCCCCGCGCCCTCCGGCCCCTCGGCGCCGTCGGACAACTGACGGCCCGCCGGCCCCACAGCTCACCAGCGAGCCGTACCGCCCCGGCTCACGCGCACGCGAGCTCCAGGGTCGGCTGATCGATGCGCACGCGTGCGGCTTCCCTCGAGCCACCTTCCCCGGACGCGCCTCCGCGCGCGAGCGCCTCGTCACCCGGCGGCCCCACGCCGCCCGGGTCTCGACTCACCCCGGGGTCCCGACCTCCACCGCCGTCCTGACCCTCTCCCACGGCACCCTCGCGCCCCGGCGGGCCCTCGCCGTCGGCGGGCAGATCCCCGATGCGGCCGACCTCGCGCCGGACCGACCGGCCGATGGGCCGGCCGTCGCGATGGCGGAAGACGAACCCGGCGTCGTCGACCGTGATGACCACGTCGCGCTGGTGGACCAGCCGGTGGTGGTGCGCGCAGAGGAGGACTCCGTTCTCCACGGACGTCCTCCCGAGGCGGCTCCACCACAGGACGTGGTGCACCTCGCAGAGGAACGGCGGCGCCGAGCACCCGGGGTACCGGCAGGTCCGGTCCCGGGCGACGACCGCGGCGCGCTGCGGCCCGGTGTAGGTCCGTTGCGCCCAGCCGACGTCGAGCGGGACGCCCTTCGGGCCGAACACGATCCGGGTGACCCGCGCGTCGCAGGCGAGCTGGGCGAGCACGGAGCCGGGGATCGGCGTGCCGTCGTCGAGCTCGGCGGGAGCTCCGAGGCGACCGTCCGTGGTCTCGAGGGCCTGCGGCAGGGGCGCGGGCACGCCGTCGGCGTCGGCACCGGCCGCCACGGCGAGGTAGGTCTCGTACGGGACGTGGACGAGCAGGTGCGGTCGCACGAGGGACGTCCCGCCGCCGCCGAGCCCGTGGTCGAGGACCGCCCGCGCGAGGTCCGTGAGCGCCGCGGCCGCGCGCTGCTCGCCGGTCCGCGCGTCCTCGGCGGCCGGCACGCCCGCGACCGCGCGCAGGGCGGTGGCGAGCGTCTCGGCGCTGTCGTTCGCGAGGAAGCCCTGCAGGTCGACCCCGTCGCGGCGCCGGACGAGGCGGAGGTACTGCCGCTCGGTCGCGGCGCGCTGCTCGGCCTCGTGCGCGGCGGTGTCGACGGCGGCGGCCCACCGACGCACCAGCCGTCGGAAGTCGTCCACGCCGAGCCGGCGCGCCTGCGCGAGCAGGTACGCCTCGTTGCGGTCCGGCCGGTCGGAGGCCAGCGCGGCCCGGCGCGCCTCCGACGTCGCGGCGACCTCGGTCAGCACCCGCGCGTGCTCGAGGCTGATCTCGCCGCGCTCGACCGCCCGCGCGGTCGCGGACACGTCGCGCTCGAGCGCCCGGCCGAGCGCCGCCTCCCGCCGCGCCGTGCCCACCGAGGCGCCGCCCCGGCGGGCCACCCACTCCGGGAACGTCCGCGCCGCGCCCGACGCCGCCCAGCGCCCGTCCTCCTCGATCCGGGCGAGGAGGCGCGCCCGCACGACGCCGATCCGGTCGGCCGCGCGCCGCAGCGCGTCGTGCGCCGCGGTCACCTCCGCGATCTCGAGCCCGCCGACGTCGACCCCTACGAGCGCCGCGCACGCCTCCTCCAGCGCCCCGACGAGCGCACCGAGGCCCGGCGTCGCCGCCACCCCGGTCGTCATCGTTCGCCCCCTGCGCCTTCGAACATGTGTTCGAGCGAAACGCTACCAGGAGGCAGCGACTCGGACAACCCCTGTGCGTGCCTGGATGACGCCGAACTGGCGAACTCATCCCGCACTCCCAGGAGAGGGCCTCGCCGAGTTCACGTACCACTCGTCCCCGCACGCGGCGCACGTGGGGAGCTCCCACTTGATCGAGGTGGCGACCGGCTCATCCCCGCGCGCGGGGAGCGCACCGGGTGGGTGTACACGCCCAGCGACCCGAAGTTGGCTCATCCCCGCACGCGGGGAGCGCACAGTGCGACCTTGCGCGGGTCCTTCTCGTCCGTCGGCTCATCCCCGCACGCGGGGAGCGCACAGCACGCCGGCGCGAGCCGACGTCATCGACCCGGGCTCATCCCCCGCACGCGGGGGATGAGCCCCTTCTGGGGATGAGCCCTACTTCGGCCTGCCGGAGACGATGACCGACCTGTGCGCTCCCCGCGTGCGGGGGATGAGCCGTCACGGGCGTCGGACTTCTCGCCCTCGAGCAGGTGCGCTCCCCGCGTGCGGGGATGAGCCGGCGTTCAATCTCCCCCGGGTCCTGCTCGGCCCGTGCGCTCCCCGCGTGCCAGAGGACCGCCAGTGCGTCGCTCAGGTCCCCTGCAGGCGTGGCGCGAGCGCCCCCCGCGACCATGCGCCACACCGTAGGCCCACGAGTGATCTTGCGGGGGCGGTTCGCGAGGAATCACCCGAAC
>JAAZAC010000135.1 GCA_012514545.1 Actinomycetales bacterium
GACATCGTGTCCGTGCAGTACCAGAACGCGAACAACTCGGTGCGCGTCACCGACGAGTTCATGCAGGCGGTCGAGGACGGGCGCTCGTTCGGGCTGCGCGCCCGCACGACCGGCGAGGTCATCGACACGGTCGACGCGCGCGAGCTGTTCCGCTCCATCGCGCAGGCGGCGTGGGAGTGCGCCGACCCCGGGATCCAGTACGACTCGACCATCAACGACTGGCACACGAGCCCCGAGGCCGGCCGGATCACCGCGTCGAACCCGTGCAGCGAGTACATGCACCTGGACAACTCGTCCTGCAACCTCGCCTCGCTCAACCTCATGAAGTTCCTGCGCGACGACGACACGTTCGACGTCGAGAAGTTCGAGAAGGCCGTCGAGCTCGTCATCACGGCGATGGACATCTCCATCTGCTTCGCGGACTTCCCGACCGAGGCGATCGCCGAGACCACGCGTGCCTACCGCCAGCTCGGCATCGGCTACGCCAACCTCGGCGCGCTGCTCATGGCCACCGGCCACGGCTACGACTCCGAGGGCGGCCGGTCGCTGGCCGCCGCCATCACGTCGCTCATGACGGGCACCGCGTACAAGCGGTCCGCCGAGCTGGCCGGCGTCGTCGGGCCGTACGACGGCTACGCCCGCAACGCCGCCGCGCACAAGCGCGTCATGCGCAAGCACGCGGCCGCGAACGACGACATCCGCACCCTGGGCGCGATGGACGCGGCGATCCACGCCGCGGCGACCCGCGTCTGGGCCGACGGCATCCGGATCGGCGAGAAGAACGGCTGGCGCAACGCCCAGGCGTCCGTCCTCGCCCCCACCGGGACGATCGGCTTCATGATGGACTGCGACACGACGGGCATCGAGCCGGACTTCTCGCTCGTGAAGTTCAAGAAGCTCGTCGGCGGCGGCTCCATGCAGATCGTCAACCAGACGGTGCCGCGCGCGCTCCGTCGCCTCGGCTACCCCGAGGAGACGATCGAGGCGATCGTCGAGTACATCGCGGAGCACGGCCACGTCGTCGACGCCCCCGGCCTCAAGCCGGAGCACTACGAGGTGTTCGACTGCGCGGTCGGCGAGCGGGCCATCTCCCCGATGGGGCACGTGCGGATGATGGCGGCGGTCCAGCCGTTCATCTCCGGCGCCATCTCCAAGACGGTGAACATGCCGGAGTCGGCCACGGTCGAGGAGATCGAGGAGCTGTACTTCAAGGCCTGGAAGATGGGCATCAAGGCCCTCGCCATCTACCGCGACAACTGCAAGGTGGGCCAGCCGCTCTCCGACGCGAAGGCGAAGACCGCGGCGGCGCCGGCGCCGGCGGCCGAGAGCGAGGCGGCCCCGGCCCGGGCGACGCGCAAGCGGCTCCCCCGCCAGCGGGAGTCCAAGACGACGTCGTTCACCGTGGGCGGCGCCGACGGCTACATCACTGCGGGCTCGTACCCCGGTGACGGGCTCGGCGAGGTCTTCCTCAAGCTCGGCAAGCAGGGCTCCACGCTCGCCGGCGTCATGGACGCCTTCTCGATCGCGGTCTCGGTCGCGCTGCAGTACGGCGTGCCTCTGGAGACCTACGTCGAGAAGTTCACGAACATGCGGTTCGAGCCGGCCGGCATGACGGACGACCCGGACATCCGCATGGCGCAGTCGATCATGGACTACATCTTCCGGCGGCTCGCGCTCGACTACCTGCCGTTCGAGACCCGGTCGGCGCTCGGCATCTACACGGCCGCCGAGCGGGCGCGGCACCTGCAGACCGGCTCGTACGCGCCGGTCGACGAGGAGGACGCGCCCGACCAGGGCGGCGTGCCCACCGCGCCGGCCGCGCCCGTGGCGGCTGCGTCGACCACACCCGCTCCGGCCGCACCGGCCGCGCCCGCGGCCCCGCGGACCGGCGAGGCGCACTCCTCGGCCGAGCTCGTCGAGCTCAAGCTCGGCCGCACGGCCGACGCCCCGCTCTGCCTCTCCTGCGGCATCAAGATGCGGCCGTCCGGCTCCTGCTACGTCTGCGAGGGCTGCGGCTCCACCAGCGGCTGCAGCTGAGCCGGCCCCCGACGACGGCGGCCCGGGCCCTCGTGGTCCGGGCCGCCGTCGCGTGCGGACCTTCCGGGCGGCACCGGCGTGTCGGGGCGCAGCGGCACAGACCGGACGCCGCAACGCTTCCCCGGCGCCGTGTGGCCGGACACCGACGCGGTCCGGTGCGTCCGTTCGGGGGACGCGCGCGAAGTTCACCCCTCTGCCTGCTCAGGCGCGCCCCCGCGGGGGCCGACACCACACCGTGAGTCCGCCCGCAGGCAGGGCCGTGGTCCGCCTGCGCCCGGGGCCGACGGGACGCGAGGAGCGCATGGAGGAGCGACGCGACGACGCGCTGACGCGGCGCGCGCTGCACCGTGCCCCGGCGCCTGCGCGCGCGCGGACGGCCGCGCGTGACGCCACCGGTCGCCACGGCGTGGCCGGGCGGCACCGCCGCCGCGCGGGCTCCCCCGGGCTGCGTCGCGTGTCGGAGCAGGCCGTGGCCGCCGCGACCGCCGTCGCCTTCGTCGCGGGCGCCGTCGGGGCCGTGTGCCTCGACACGGCGGAGCGCGAGCAGGCCGCCGCCGTCGCCGCCGCGACCGCCGCCCGGGAGCGCGCCGCCCGCGCGGCCACCGAGCGGCTGACGGCCGAGGCGACCCGGCACGCGGCGGTGCTCGAGGCGGAGGCGCTGACCGCCGCCGAGGCCGCTCTCGCCCAGGCGTCCCAGGTCCTCGGCTCCGCGGCCCCGCTCGTGGGCGAGGCGACGGTCGACCCGCTCAGCCAGGCGGCCGCCGAGCTCGCGGCCCTGCTCGAGGCCGCGCCGGCCGACCGTCGCGCCGCGGCCGCCTCCCGCGCCGCGCAGAGCGGCCGCGCCGAGGGCGCCGTCGAGGACGTCGCCCACGGCGCCGAGGTCGTCAGCGCCGGCCAGGACGAGGCCCACGGGCCCGGCGACGCCACGGCCGACGGCGACGCCACGGAGAGCACCGAGAGCACCGACGGCGGCGCCACGAGCGCCGCGCCGGACACCGAGACCGAGCCCGTCCCGGCGGACGTCGAGCCCGCGCTCGACCTCGAGACCAGCGCGCGGATCCTCGCGGCGGCCCAGCGGGTCGCGGCGCTGTCGACGCAGGTCCGGGTCCTCGCCGACGACATCGCGCACGAGCTGGCCCTGGCCGAGGAGGCCGCGGCCGCGCGTCGGGCCGAGCAGGAGGCGAAGCGCCGCGCGGCGGAGCAGGCGGCCCTGCAGGCGGCGCTGCGGCGCATGTCGACCCGGATCCGGGCGACCGACGCCGCCCCCAACGGGGAGATCCCGGTCGAGCTGCTGTGCCGGCCGAAGTTCGCCCACGTGCTGCTGCGCTGCGACGCGGCCCGCGCCCTCGAGCAGCTCAACGACGCCTACCGCGCGGCGTTCGGCCGCAACCTCGTGGTCACCGACGGCTACCGGACGCTCGCCGAGCAGGAGCGGGCGCGGGCCACGAAGGGCGACCTCGCGGCGGTGCCGGGCAGGTCGATGCACGGCCGGGCCCTCGCGGTCGACTTCAGCGGGTTCGGCTCCGTCGGGCAGTTCGACGACCCCGACTACCTCTGGATGGTCGAGAACGCCGCGGCGTACGGCTGGCGCCACCCGCCGGCGATGGGGCCGGGCGGCTCCGGGCCGCTGGAGCCGTGGCACTGGGAGTACGTCGGCCGCTGAGGGTCGCCTCCGGATGCGCCGCGTCCGCGGAGGGCGCAGGCTGACGGGGACCCCGCAGGGCCGGGCCGGTCCCCTCCCCGGCCGCCCGCGGGCCCCCGAAGGAGGCGCACGATGCCGAAGACCACCCGCTCCGGCGCGGCCAAGGACTCCGAGCTGCCCGCGACGCTCCGCCGCTCGGGCGCGAAGGCGAAGCGGACGTTCGCCAAGGCGCACGACGCCGCCGCCGAGGAGTACGACGACGCCGAGCGCGCCCACCGCGTCGCGTACGCCGCCCTCGAGCGCACGCACGAGAAGGTCGGCGACCACTGGGAGCCGAAGAAGCGCAGCGGCGCGTCGGACGCGCGGGCCGAGGGCGGTCGCGGCTCGCGTCGTGCCACGGCCGGCGGTGTCGACGCCAACGCGTCGAAGGCGCACCTCTACGACCTCGCGAAGCGGCTGCGCATCGAGGGCCGGTCCCGGATGACCAAGGACGAGCTGGTCGCCGCGATCGGCAAGGAGAACGACCGCCGCACCCGGCGCGCGTCGTGAGGGGGCGACCGTGAGCACCCCTGGCCCGGAGCGCCGTCGGACGGACCTGCCCGCCGACGACCGCCCCCTCGACGAGCGACTGCACGGGCGGCCCGACGAGGTCCGCACGCCGGACGAGCGCCCGCCGGACGTGCTCCCGGGCGAGGACCGGCCGTTCGAGGAGCGCGCCGACGCCGGCCGCGCCGTCGTGGCGCGCCAGCGGGAGGCGTTCGGCGGCACGAGCCTCGGCGCGACGTTCTTCGGCTACCTCGCCGCGACCGGGCTCGTGGTGCTGGTCGCCACGCTCGCCGTCGCCGTCGGGGCGGCGCTGGGCGTGGAGCCCGAGGTCGCCGACGACGACGTGGCCGCCGTCGGGCTGTGGGGCGCGATCGGCCTCGCGGTCCTCGTGCTCGTCGCGTACGCCTGCGGCGGCTACGTCGCCGGCCGGATGGCGCGCTTCGACGGCGCGCGGCAGGGCCTCGGCGTGTGGTTCTGGGCCCTGCTCGTCGCCGTCGTCGTCGGCGTGCTCGCGGCGGTGTCCGGCCGGGCCGACGACGTCGCCGCGCAGCTCGCTCCCCCGGCGCGCGACCTCCTGGAGGGCGGCCTGACGACGCCGGGCGTGCTCGCCGCCGTCGGGATCGCCCTCGTCGCGCTGCTGGGCGCCGTCCTCGGTGGCCTCCTCGGCGTGCGCTTCCACCGCAAGGTCGACAGGGCCGGCTTCGGCCTCTGAGCGCGCACGCCGGGCGCGGGCCCCGGCGCGGGCGACCCGGTGCCCGCGAGGAGATGACCGGCATGGCGACCAGGCGCGACCGACCGCGGTTCTTCACCGCCTACTCGTTCGGGATCGTCACGGGCGCGCTGTTCCTGCTGTCCTGGGTGGGCCAGCTCGTCTTCCAGCTCATCGACGAGCGCAACGAGGCCGCCGCCCACGGCACGGCGTTCGCCCTGGTCGAGTTCTGGCCCTCCTTCCTGTCCTCGACGCTCGAGAACTGGCAGTCCGAGTTCCTCCAGCTCGTGTGGCAGGCGGCCGGGCTCGCGCTGTTCTTCTTCTGGGGCTCGTCGCAGTCGAAGGAGGGCGACGAGCGGGTCGAGGCCAAGATCGACCGGCTGCTGGTCCTGCAGGGCGTCGACCCGGACGAGTTCGCCTACCGCGAGGAGCGCGCGGCCGAGCGCGAGGAGGGCCAGTCGCCGTAGCGGCGGCGCCGGCCGTGTGCCGCGGCGTCAGTCGGCGTGCGCGCGCAGCTCCCGGTTGCGCATCCGGGAGACCACCCCGCGCCACAGGAGCAGCTGCACCGCGGCGAGCACGGTGACGTACGGCGCCAGCGTCCAGATGCCCGCGGCGTCCCCGAGGGCGCCGGCGAGCCACGGCAGCGCCGAGCCGCCGATGACCGACACGGCGTTCATGAGGCCGATCGCCGACGGCACCAGGCGCGGGGAGGTCAGCTCCGGGACCACCGCGACCGCCGTCGGGAAGAGGGGGCCGAGGAAGAAGCCCAGCAGCGCGAACCCGACGGTCGCGAGCGCCCCCACCGGGCTGAGCGAGATCACCGCGCCGAAGGCGACGATCCCGACGAGGCACACGGCCGTCATCCGCGCGACCGTCCAGCCGAGGCGCGCCGCCACGGGGCTGATGACGAACCGCCCGACGGTCAGGCCCAGCCAGTACCCGCTGACGGACCCGCCCGCGAGCCCCGCGGACAGGCCGTGGTGCTCGACGAGGTAGTTGACGCCCCAGTTCCCCATGCTCATCTCGAGCCCGACGTACACGGTGAGGAAGACCGCGGCGAGCACGACGCCGGCCTGGCGGGTCGTCGCGCCGAGGAGCCGGCCGCTCGCCGGCGCCGGTGCCGCTCCGTCGGGCCCGTCCGGGACGGCGCGCGGGGCCGCGCGGCCCGGGAAGGTCACCGCGTACGCCACGGCGATCGGCACGGACGCCAGGCCCAGCACGAGCCAGACCACCGTCCACTCCGTCCGGGCCAGGATCCAGGTGGCCAGGAGGGGACCCACGAGCGCGCCGACGCCGAAGAAGCCGTGCAGCAGGTTGAGGCGGGCGGTCTGCGCCGGGAGGCCGGCCAGGTGCGCCTGCAGCACGGACTCGACGATCCCCGTGCCGTAGCCGGTGAGCAGCTGCAGCGCGACGAGCACGGCGAACGAGGGCCGCGACGCCACGGCGAGGACGCCGGCCACGTACGCCACGCCGCCGACGACGAGCGCGCGGCGGGTGCCGAGGCGCTCCATGAGCCAGCCCGTGGTCGCCCCGGCGAGGAAGAAGGCCGCCGAGAACGTGAAGAACGTCAGCCCGATGGTGGCGCGGTCGACGCGGTAGTCGACGATCTGCGCGGGCAGCACGACGGCCCCCACGCTCGCGCTCACGCCCGTGAGGGCGAACGCGACGTAGGAGACGACGACGGACGCCCGGACGCGGGTGGCGACGATGGGCATGGCTCCCCCGGGGGCGGGACGGCCGGGGGCGGGCCCGGCGGTGGGCGGACGTTCCGAGCGCACGCTACCGGGCGTACCCCGGGCGGTCGCAACGTTTCGTCCACACCTCGTCGGCACCGTCACCCGTGCGGACGCACGACGCCGGGAGGACGGCCGTCGCGGGGACGGCGCCCTCCCGGCGTCGGGGGCCGGTGGGACCGGCGTCAGGCCAGGCCGTGCCGCACCCGGGCCTCCTGCTCCTGCTTGCGGAACAGGTTGAACCGGGGCAGGAACTTGTCCCAGTCGATGGCGTGGGCGTCGATCTCCGGGCCGTCGATGCAGGCGTGCTTGCGCACGAGCTTGCCGTCGACGACGA
>JAAZAC010000136.1 GCA_012514545.1 Actinomycetales bacterium
CGCGTCCTCGCCCGCGCGGCGCACGTGGGCGCCCACGCGGGGTGCCGCGTGCACGGCGACGCGCCCGGTACCGCCGTCGGTCTGCTCGACCGGGACGACGGCGTCCGCGCCCGGGGGCAGCGGTGCGCCCGTCATGATGCGCGCCGCCTGGCCCGGGCCCACCGCCGCGTCGGCGGCGCTGCCCGCGGGGAGGTCGGCGACGACCGCGAGGAGCACGGGCGCGCCGGGCGCAGCGCCCGCGCAGTCCGCGGCCCGGACGGCGTACCCGTCCATCGCGGAGTTGTCCCAGGCCGGCAGCGGCCCGGCCGCGCGCACGTCGTCGGCGAGGACGAGGCCCGCCGCCGCCTCGAGCGGGACGTCCGCGGCGGGGGTCGGCGCGGCGAGCGCGAGGGCGGCCGCGCGGTGGTCGTCGACGGCGCGCACGGTCCTCCCGTCGCGGGTCAGCAGCAGGCCTGACGACCGATCATGACACGCCACAGCGCGGGGCCCTCGGCGAGGTACTCCCAGGTGAGCTGGCCGGGGTACCGCTCGGCGAGCAGCGTGCGCAGGTGCACCGGGTCGTGGTCGTTGGCGAGGACGAAGCCCTCGCCCGGCACGAGCGCGTCGACGGCCGCGGTGATGAGGGCGTGGCGCCGCTCGCGCGGCAGCCCGCGCACGTCGAGGTCGGTCCGCGCGACCCCGGACTCGAGCACGACGCCCTGCGTGGCCGGCGCGGCCTGGGCCTCGCCGCCGCCGCACCCGCAGCCGCCGCAGCCGCAGCCGCCGCCCGTGGCCTCCTCGTTCACCGTGGTCCGGCTCGTCAGGGTCTCGCTCACTCTCGCTCCTCGGTCGTCGGCGGTGCGTGCCGTTGATTTCTACTCCTCTTGCGGGAGAAAATCCACCGTGCCCATCCCTCGGTCGGAGCCCACCCGCCGCCTCCCCTCCGGACGCCGCCGGGAGGCGATCCTCGCCCTGCTCGAGGACGCCGACCGCCCCCTCGGCGTCGACGAGCTCGCCGGCGCCCTCGGCCTCCACCCGAACACGGTGCGCGCCCACCTGGCGGTCCTCGTGCGCACGGGCGCCGCGCGGCGGACGGCCGGTGCCCCCGGCGGGCGCGGGCGGCCCCGCGACCTCTACGCCGCCGCCGGCGTCGCCCCCGACGGCTACGCCGCCCTCGCCGACGTGCTCGCCGCCCGCCTCGCCGCCGTCGCCCCCGACGTCGCCGCCGAGGCCGTCGCGGCCGGCCGCGCCTGGGCCGACCGGCTCGCGGCCGCCGACGCCGCCCCGGAGGGGCCCGAGGACGACCCGCTCGGCGCCGTCGTCGGCGTGCTCGAGCACCTCGGCTTCGCGCCCGCGGTGGTCGGCGACGAGGTCCGCCTGCACGCGTGCCCCTTCCGCCGGCTCGCGGCCGAGCGGCCCGACGTCGTGTGCAACGCCCACCTCGGGCTCCTGCAGCGCACGCTCGAGCGCACCGCCCCCGGCGTGCGCGCGACGGCGATCCACCCGTTCGTCGCGCCGACGCTGTGCGTCGCCCGGATCGCGGGCGCGTAGGTCAGTACCGGGGCAGGCCGGGCTCGACGTCGTCCGCCCAGGCCAGCACGCCGCCGGCGAGGTTCGCGGCCGCGTAGCCGGCCCCGGCGAGGTACGCCGCCGCGTGCGCCGACCGCGCGCCGCTGCGGCAGTAGACGACCACCGGCCGGTCGGGGGGCACCTCGCCGACGCGCGCGGGCAGCTCGCCGAGCGGGATGGCGAGCTGGTCGCCCGGGATCGTGACGATCGCCCGCTCGGCAGGCTCGCGCACGTCCAGCAGGGTGACCGCGCCCTCGGCGAGCAGCGGCACGAGGTCGCGGGGCGTCACCTCCCCGGCGGCGTCCGGCTGCGCCGGCGCCGGTGGCCGTGCCGCCGGCGCGACGGACGCCGCGGGGGCCGTCGACGGGGCCGCAGCGGCGGGCGCGGCGGCCTCCGAGGGGTGAGCCCTCGGCCGCAGCGGGACCTCCCGCCACGTGCCCGCCAGGGCGTCGAGCACGGCGATCCGGCCCAGCAGGGGGCGCCCGGCGCCGGTGACGAGCTTGACGACCTCCGTCGCCATGAGCGATCCCACCTGCCCGCACAGCGCCCCGAGCACGCCGGCCACCGCGCACGACGGGACGGTGCCCTCGGCGGGCGGGGCGGGGAAGACGTCCCGGAGCTGGACCGGCGGCAGGGGCGCGGGCGGGCGGCCCCAGAACACCGCCACCTGCGCGTCGAACCGCAGCACCGAGCCCCAGACCTCGGGCAGCCCGAGGCGCACGCACGCGTCGTTGACGAGGTACCGGGTCGGGAAGTTGTCGGTGCCGTCCACGACGACGTCGTAGCCGGCGAGCAGGTCCACCGTGTCCTCGGCCAGCCGCACGCGGTGCTCCACCACCTCGACGCCCGGGTCGATCGCCCGCACGGTCTCGGCGGCGCTCTCCGCCTTCGGCCGGCCGACGTCCGCGTGCCCGTGGACGACCTGCCGCTGCAGGTTGGTGACGTCCACGACGTCGTCGTCGACGATGCCGATGCGGCCCACCCCGGCGGCCGCCAGGTACTGCAGCACCGGGGCGCCCAGGCCGCC
>JAAZAC010000137.1 GCA_012514545.1 Actinomycetales bacterium
CGCTTGCGCCGACGCGACACCATGCGCCCATCCTCCCCCGGGACGTCAGGCGGGGGCGACCCAGTCGGCGTCGGGCAGGGTCCGCGTCGCGACCAGGTCGCGGTACCAGTACGCGGAGTCCTTCCACGTGCGCTCGAGCGTGTCGTAGTCGACGCGCAGGATGCCGAACCGGCGGCTGAAGCCGTAGGCCCACTCGAAGTTGTCCATGAGCGACCAGACGAAGTAGCCGCGCACGTCCGCGCCGGCGTCCATCGCCTGCCCGACGGCGTCCACGTGGCGGCGCAGGTAGTCGATGCGCTGCGGGTCGTGCACGCGACCGTCCGGGGAGACGACGTCGTCGAACGCCGCGCCGTTCTCGGTGACCATGAGCGGCAGGCCGGGGTACGTGCGGTGCAGGCGCACGAGCAGCTCGGTCATGCCGGAGGGGTCGATGTTCCAGCCCATCGCCGTGTGCGGGCCCGGCTGCGGGAGGAACTCCACGGCGTCGGCCGCGACCCAGGCGCTGTGGCCCGTGCGTCCGTGCCCGTCGGCGTGGAGCTTCTCGTGGTCGGGCACGTACCGGCGCACGCGCTGCGTCGAGTAGAAGTTGACGCCCAGCACGTCGAGCCCGGTGTGCGTGATCGCGAGGTCGCCGTCGCGCACGAAGGACCAGTCGGTCACCGACGCCGTGTCCGCGACGAGGTCCTCCGGGTACCGGCCGTCGAGGACCGGCTCGAGGAACGAGCGGTTGGCGAGCGCGTCGATCTGGCGGACCGCGTCGAGGTCCTCGGCGGACGTCGGGTCGTCGGGCCGCACGACGTGCAGGTTGAGGGTGAGCGAGAGCGTGGCGGCGTCCCCGAGGGTCTCGCGGACCGCCCGTGCGCCGAACCCGTGCGCGAGGTTGAGGTGGTGGACGGCGGCGAGCGCGGCCGCGGGCTCCGTGCGCCCGGGCGCGTGCGCGCCGGCGGCGTAGCCGAGGAACGCCGAGCACCAGGGCTCGTTGAACGTCGTCCAGACCCGCACGCGGTCGCGGTAGGTCTCGACGACCTTCGCCGCGTAGTCCGCGAACCGCAGGGCGGTGTCGCGCACCGGCCAGCCGCCGGCGTCCTCGAGCGCCTGCGGCAGGTCCCAGTGGTACATCGTCACGACCGGGTCGATGCCCGCCGCGAGCAGGTCGTCGATCAGGCGGTCGTAGAACGCCAGGCCGGCCGGGTTGAACGGCCCGGAGCCGGTCGGCTGGATGCGCGGCCAGGCGAGGGAGAAGCGGTAGGCGTCGAGGCCGAGCGCGCGCATGTGCCCGATGTCCTCGGCCGTGCGGTGGTAGTGATCGCAGGCGACGTCGCCCGTGTCGCCCGCGTGCACCCGGCCCGGGGTCCGGGCGTACGTGTCCCAGATCGAGGGCAGGCGGCCGTCCTCGGCCACGGCGCCCTCGATCTGGTACGACGCCGTGGCGGCGCCCCAGAGGAAGTCGGGCGGGAAGCGTCGGGCGGCGGAGGCGGGGGACGTCATGGCTGGATCCTAGGTCGAAAGGATTCGGGACCGCCGGGACGTCCAGCGCCGGCCCG
>JAAZAC010000138.1 GCA_012514545.1 Actinomycetales bacterium
TCCACCCAGACGATCGCCGCGGGCCAGAGCCGGACGTTCCAGTTCCAGATCGTGTCCGGCCCCGCGGGCGACCTCGTCTGCCCGTGAGGCCCGGGGCTCAGCCCACCGGCTCGAGCGCCGGTCGCTTCGGCGCCCGGCCGTCCCCCGACGAGCGCCGGCGCAGCCGGCGCGTCGCCCACGGCACCGCGTAGCCGCGCAGCCACTCGGCGTCGGCCCGGGCGCGCGCCGCGCGCGGCAGTGGCGGCAGCGGGGCGAGCGGGTCGTCCCACGCGGGGTCGTCGGGCGCGAGGCCCAGGGCGACGAGGGCGGCCTGGGCAACCCGCCGGTGCCCCTCGGTCGTGAGGTGGATGCGGTCGGCTGCCCACATGCGCCAGTCGTGCAGCGACCGCATGCCCCACATGTCGACGACGTACGCGCCGTGGCGCTGCGCGATCGACCAGATGTGCGCGTTGAAGACGGCGGTGCGCGCGCGGGTGCGCCGGATGACGGGGCTGTGCCGGGTGTCGAAGCCCGTGGCGAGCAGCACGTCGGCCCCCGCTGCGCGCGCCCGCGCCACCCCCTGCTCGAGCATCGCGGCGAGCGCGTCCGGGTCGGCGCCCGGGCGGAGCAGGTCGTTGCCGCCGCCCACGACGCTGACGAGGTCCGGGCGCAGGTCGAGCGCGACCGGCAGCTGCTCGGCGAGGATCCGGCCGAGGAGCCGGCCCCGGACCGCGAGGTTGGCGTAGCGCACGGGCCCGTCGCCCGCGCCCGCGGCCCGCTCGGCGAGGTGCGCGGCGAGCAGGTCGGCCCAGCCCCGGCACGGGCCGTCGGGGAGCGCGCCGGGGGCGGGCGGCGCGGCGCCGGGGACGTCCCACAGGCCCTCGGTGAACGAGTCGCCGATCGCGACGTAGCGGCGCCAGGGGGCGGGCCGCGCGTCGGGCGAGCGGGTGAAATCCACGTCGGCAGTCTGCCCCTATGCCCACGAGGCGGGCCAATCCGGACGTCGGTGCCCGCCCGCAGGGGTGGACGGCCCCGCCGACGGCGGTCATGCTTGTCCTGTCAGCGACAAGGGCAAACCCACCGCGAGGTGGGGACGCAAAGCCACGGGGCTCTCGCAGTCAGCCGGGCTACCGAACGACGGGGTCTTCGATGAACGTCTCCTGGACGTGGACCACACTCCCGGCCACCTGCCCTGATCGGCACGTGCTCGCGGGTCACCACGGCCCCTAGCCCAGCACGGGCACCCGCCTGCCCAGCGCAGGACGGACGGCCGGACACGAGGTCCGGCCCGGGGTGCAGAAGCCAGTAGCCGTTCGTTGAGGCCCACGGAGGGGACCGATGAACACCCGAGGAGCACGGAAGCTGGCCGCGGTGGCCCTGGTCGGGCTCGCCGCGCTCGGCCTGCGGACCGCGTCCGCGGCCGGCGGGGCCGGCGACCCGCTCGAGATCCTGGTGGGGAGCCAGGCCGCTCGGGCGTGCAGCAGCTCCGGGATCACAGTGGACTACGACGTCGCATACGACGCCACGCTCGAGGGATACGGCGTGACCGCCGCCCAGCTGTCGGGGCTGGACGCGCGGTGCGAGGGCTGGGACGTGACCGTCTCGCTCACGGGGCCCGGGGGGGCTCCGCTCGCCGAGATGACCGCGGTGGTGGTGGGGGAAGAGATGCGCGTCGAGGTACCGGCGGCGACGCCGGTGGCAGCTGAGCACCTGGCCGGGGTGGCCGTGGTGCTCAGAGGAGGTACCGAGGCATAAGGACCTCACCGACGGCCGGTGGCGACCCGTGGGGACGGTTCGCCACCGGCCGTCGGCCTTGCCTGCCCGCTCGCGGGCGGGCTCGCCTGCGGGCTCGCCTGCCGGCACCAGTCGATCGGCGCGGCGCCCTGCTGCGCCAGGAGCGCGTTGACGCGCGAGAACGGCCGTGAGCCGAAGAACCCCCGGTCCGCCGACATCGGGCTGGGGTGGGCGCTCGCGACGACGGGCACACCCCGCAGCGCGGGCGCGACCTGCTGCGCGTCGCGCCCCCACAGCACCGCGACGAGCGGGCCGCCGCGCTCGACCAGCGCGGCGACGGCGCGGAGCGTGATCTCCTGCCAGCCGAGGTGCCGGTGCGAGCCCGGCCGGCCCTCGCGCACCGTGAGGACCCTGTTGAGCAGCAGGACGCCCTGCTCCGACCAGCCCGTGAGGTCGCCCGTCGGGCCGGGCGAGCCGCCGACGTCGTCCGTCAGCTCCCGGTAGATGTTCTGCAGGGAGCGGGGGAGCGGGCGCACGTGGGGCGCCACCGAGAAGGCGAGCCCGACGGGGTGGCCGGGCGTCGGGTACGGGTCCTGCCCGATGATCAGCACGCGCACCTCGGCGAGGGGGCGGTGGAAGGCGCGGAGCACGGCGTCGGGCGCGGGCAGGTAGCGGTGGCCGGCGGCCACCTCGGCCCGCAGCGCGTCGCCGATGGCGCGCAGCCGGGGCTCCACGGGGGCGAGGGCGGCGGCCCAGTCGGCCGCCATGATCTGGTCCAGCGGGAGGCGCGGCACGCTGCGAGGGTACGCCGCCGGCCGGCGTCGGGGTCCGGCGTCGTGGTCGGTACGCGGGTCGGTACCCGGGCGGGCTCGCGGTCGGCCGCGCTGCGGTAATGACACCCGTGTGATTCGGCGCCTACGATGGGCGAGGGCACCGGGCCGCGAGCCGGGCCGGCGCCCCGACCGGCACGACCGACCCCACGAGGGAGGACCCATGGACGGCCCGCTCGCCGCACTCGCGCCCGAGGCCCCCGCCGCCGGGCTCTCCGAGCGGGACCAGCAGGTGCTGGCGTTCGAGCGGCAGTGGTGGAAGTACGCGGGGGCGAAGGAGCAGGCCATCCGCGAGCTGTTCGGGATGTCCGCGACCCGGTACTACCAGGTGCTCAACGCGCTCATCGACTCGCCCGCCGCGCTCGCGCACGACCCCATGCTCGTCAAGCGCCTGCGCCGCATGCGCGCCTCCCGCCAGCGCGCCCGCACCGCGCGGCGGCTCGGCATCGAGGCCTGAGCACGCCCGGACCCGCGCTAGCCTGTCCGGCGTGAAGCCGGGCGCCTACCCCTATCCCCCCGACGAGTTCGACGCCGCGGCCCGGTCCGGCGGCCCCCGCGGGGTGCACCGGGCGCCCCGCTCCCGCTGGAGCCGGTGGTGGCCGTTCCTCGTCGTCCTCGTCGTGTTCCCCGCCCTCGCCTACTGGGGTGCGACGTTCCTCGCCGACTGGCAGGGCCTCGGCGGCGACGAGGATCCGGACGCGGCCCCGACGTCGTCGGTCGACCCCTCGGCCGAGGCCGAGGAGGGCGAGGGGGAGGGGGAGGACGAGCCGGAGACCGAGCCGAGCGCGTCGCCGACCCCGGAGGAGCCGCCCGCGCCGCCGGCCGACACGACCCGCCCCGTGGACGTCTACAACGCCACGAACCGGTCCGGCCTCGCGGCGAACGCGGGCGGCCGGCTCGAGGCCGTCGGCTTCACCGACGTCTCCGCCCTCAACTGGGACGGGGAGGACCCCGCGACCTCGATCGTCTACTACGGCGTGGCGGCGGACGTCACGACGGCGCAGCTCGTCGGCTCGACGCTCGGCATCGCGCAGGTGGTGCTGTCCACGGAGCAGGCGCCGGAGGGGATCGTCGTCGTCCTCGCCGCGGACTACACGCCCGCCTGAGCGGCGGGGGTCGCCTTGCACTCGGCACCCCCGAGTGCCAATAATCGGGGTTAGCACTCTCCCGGTGAGAGTGACAGCACGAACCGGCCGTCGGTGAGGGTCGGGACGGCGTCGGGACGTGACCGCGCGCCGTCCGGCTCGTCCGTCGCGGGCACCTCGGCCGACACATCCGCCACTACCGGAGGATCATTCCGAATGGCCAAGATCATTGCCTTCGACGAGGAGGCCCGGCGCGGCATGGAGCGTGGCATGAACGCTCTCGCCGACGCCGTCAAGGTCACGCTCGGTCCCAAGGGCCGCAACGTCGTCCTCGAGAAGAAGTGGGGCGCGCCCACCATCACCAACGACGGCGTCTCGATCGCCAAGGAGATCGAGCTCGAGGAGCCGTTCGAGAAGATCGGTGCCGAGCTCGTCAAGGAGGTCGCGAAGAAGACCGACGACGTCGCCGGTGACGGCACCACGACCGCGACGGTGCTCGCGCAGGCGCTGGTCAAGGAGGGCCTGCGGAACGTCGCCGCCGGCGCCAACCCGATCGCCCTCAAGCGGGGCATCGAGAAGGCGGTCGAGGCGGTCACGAGCGCGCTGCTCGCCAACGCCAAGGACGTCGAGACCAAGGAGGAGATCGCGGCGACCGCGGCCATCTCCGCGGGCGACGTCGCCATCGGCGAGCTCATCGCCGAGGCCATGGACAAGGTCGGCAACGAGGGCGTCATCACCGTCGAGGAGTCCAGCGCGCTGGGCCTCGAGCTCGAGCTGACCGAGGGCATGCGCTTCGACAAGGGCTTCCTGTCGGCGTACTTCGTCACCGACCCCGAGCGCCAGGAGGCCGTCCTCGAGGACGCCTACGTGCTGCTCGTCGAGTCGAAGATCTCGTCCGTCAAGGACATGCTCCCGCTGCTGGAGAAGGTCATCCAGGCGGGCAAGCCGCTGCTGGTCATCGCCGAGGACGTCGAGGGCGAGGCCCTCGCGACGCTCGTCGTGAACAAGATCCGCGGCACGTTCAAGTCCGTGGCCGTCAAGGCCCCCGGCTTCGGTGACCGCCGCAAGGCGATGCTCCAGGACATGGCCATCCTCACGGGCGGCCAGGTCATCTCGGAGACCGTCGGCCTCAAGCTGGAGAACGCGGGCCTCGAGCTCCTCGGCCAGGCGCGCAAGATCGTCGTCACGAAGGACGAGACGACGATCGTCGAGGGCCAGGGCGACCCCGAGCAGATCGCCGGCCGCGTCGCGCAGATCCGCTCCGAGATCGAGAACACCGACTCCGACTACGACCGCGAGAAGCTCCAGGAGCGCCTCGCCAAGCTGGCCGGCGGCGTCGCCGTCATCAAGGCCGGCGCGGCCACCGAGGTCGAGCTCAAGGAGCGCAAGCACCGCATCGAGGACGCCGTGCGCAACGCGAAGGCTGCGGTCGAGGAGGGCATCGTCGCCGGTGGCGGCGTCGCGCTCATCCAGGCCGGCAAGGACGCGTTCGAGAAGCTCGAGCTCGAGGGCGACGAGGCCACCGGTGCCGCGATCGTCCGCCAGGCCATCGACGCCCCGCTCAAGCAGATCGCGGTGAACGCGGGCCTCGAGGGCGGCGTCGTCGTCGAGCGCGTGCGCACCCTGCCCGCGGGTCACGGCCTCAACGCCGCGACCGGCGAGTACGAGGACCTGCTCGCGGCCGGCGTCGCCGACCCGGTCAAGGTCACCCGCTCGGCGCTGCAGAACGCCGCGTCGATCGCCGGCCTCTTCCTCACCACGGAGGCCGTGGTCGCCGACAAGCCGGAGAAGCCGCAGGCCGGCGCCGGCGGCAACGACGGCGGCATGGGCGGCATGGACTTCTGAGTCCCCGCGTCACGACGGCGGGCGTCCCCTCCCGGGGGCGCCCGCCGTTCGCGTGTCGGGGGCCGTCCGGGCGTCGTCAGCGCACGGGCGGGCGCCGGTCGCGCGCGGGGACGCGCAGGCCGGAGGCGCGCAGGCGCCGCACGAGCTCGCGGCTGTCGACGAGGACGGCCCCGCACCGGAGCAGCTCGGGGTACGCCTCGGCGGGCACGTCGTAGTGGTCGCGGTCGAAGCCGCGGCGCGGGACGCCCGCCGCGGCGGCGAGGGCGTGCAGCTCGTCGAGCGACGTGTCGCTCACCAGGTGCCCCCACACCCGCCCGTGGCGCGGCCAGAGCGGCGGGTCGAGCAGGACCGTCACGTCCGCACCTCGCCGCTCGTCGCCATCCGGCGATTGAACCACCCGGGTCGGCCTGCCCCGCAGCCGGGGGCCCCGCCGTCGGGCAGCGCGGCGCCGGCGCTCAGCGGAGGAAGAGGCGCGTGGCCGCGGCCTCCGCGTCCGCGTACTGCTGCGCGGCGGCGCCGAGGGCGGCCTGGATCTGGTCGAGGCTCGCCTCGACGCGCTGCTGCGTCGCCGCCCAGTCCTGCACGACCTGGGCGAAGGCGGTCGCGGCCCCGCCGCGCCACGCCGCCTGGAGGTCCGTCAGGTGCCGCAGGAGCGCGGCGACCTCCGCCCGGATCGCGGCCACCGACGACCCCGCCGCCGCCCCCGCGCGCGCGACCTGCGCGCTGTCCACCTCGTAGCGCATCCCGGCTCCTCTCCCCGGCCGGGACGCTAGGTGCGCACCGCCGGGCGCGGCGGGCGGGGCCCGGCCCGCTGGGGACGGCCGCGCGACCGCGGGCACGCGTGGACGACGGCGGGCGGGCGTGGACGACGGCGGGCGGGCGTGGGCCCGCGTCGACGACGAGGGGACCGGCCCGCCGTCGGGCGGGGTCAGTCCTGCGCGTCTTCGGTGGGCTCCGCCGGGTCCGCGCCCGGGCCGAACGCGCCGGGGAACGGCATGGCCTCGAGCGCGGCGAGCTCCTTCTCGAGGCGCTGGAGCTCGGCGTCGAGATTCTGCCGCGCGGGCTCCTCCCAGGCGTGCGCGAGGGGGCTGCAGAACAGCCGGGGCCGCGCCTGGAGCCGCCGCAGGATGGCGATGCGCGCGCGGACGAACTCCTCGACCGGGATGTGCGCGTACTCCGCGCGGATGTCCGCGACGTACGCCTTGTAGCGCTGCGGCTCGGCGGCGAGCATCGCGAGGTCCGCGTCGCAGAGGACGGCGCAGTCGTCGTCGCCGGGCGCCGGGGTGTGGCGCTCGAGGGCGGTCACGAGCTCCGCGACGCGGTCGACGGCCCGGGCCGGCACGCCCAGCTCGCCGAGCTCGAGGCGGGCCAGGGCCGCGCTCGCGCGCTCGTCCTCGCCGCCGCGGTGCGCGTAGGAGGCCCGCTCGGCGGCGTCGAACACGGCCCCGTGGTACCAGGCCGCGAGCCGCACCAGGTCGGGCTCGTGCGCCTCCTCGGCGAGCTCGTCGACGTGCGCGAGCACCTCCGCGAGGTGCCGCGCGTTGTGGTAGCGGCGGTCGGGCTCGGTCCAGCGGGCGAGGAGCCGCTCGCCGACGCGCTCGATCTCGTCGTGGGGCGCCGTCGCGCCCGCGCCGAGGCAGGCGCGCACCCACGCCGGGACGAGCCACTGAGGTGCGTCGTGGACGCCCATGTCGACGTTCCTCTCGGGGGACAACGAGGCGTCATCGTAGCCTCGCCGCGGCGTCCGCGGGTGGGCTCCCGCGCCCGCGTGCTCAGGCCCCGGCGCGCAGGTCCTCGGCGTCGACGATCCGGTACGCGTAGCCCTGCTCGGCGAGGAAGCGCTGGCGGTGCGCCGCGAAGTCCTGGTCCACGGTGTCCCGGGTGACGATCGCGTAGAAGTGCGCGGTGCGCCCGTCGGCCTTGGGCCGCATGATCCGGCCGAGCCGCTGGGCCTCCTCCTGCCGGGACCCGAACGTGCCGCTGACCTGGATCGCGACGGCGGCCTCCGGCAGGTCGACGGAGAAGTTCGCGACCTTGCTCACGACGAGCCGCTCGATCTCGCCCGCGCGGAACGCCCCGAAGAGCCGCTGGCGCTCGCGGACCGTCGTCGCGCCCGTGATGAGCGGGGCGTCGAGGTGCTCGGCGAGCTCGGCGAGCTGGTCGAGGTACTGCCCGATGACGAGCACCTGCTCGCCCGCGTGCCGTGCGACGAGGCGCTCGACCACCCGGTTCTTGCCCGGCGCGGTGGCCGCGAGGCGGTAGCGCTCGTCCGGCTCGGCCGTCGCGTAGGCGAGGCGGTCGGCGTCGGGCAGGGTGAGCCGGACCTCGACGCACTCCGCGGGGGCGATCCAGCCCTGCGCCTCGATGTCCTTCCAGGGGGCGTCGAACCGCTTGGGCCCGATGAGGGAGAAGACGTCGTCCTCGCGGCCGTCCTCGCGCACCAGCGTCGCGGTGAGGCCGAGGCGGCGGCGGGCCTGCAGGTCCGCGGTCATCCGGAACACCGGCGCCGGGAGCAGGTGCACCTCGTCGTAGACGATGAGGCCCCAGTCGCGCGCGTCCAGCAGCTCCAGGTGCGGGTAGACGCCCTTCCGGCGCGTGGTGAGCACCTGGTAGGTCGCGATGGTGACCGGGCGGACCTCCTTGCGCGCGCCCGAGTACTCGCCGATCTCGTCCTCGGTCAGGGTCGTGCGCCGCAGCAGCTCGTCGCGCCACTGGCGCGCGGCGACGGTGTTGGTGACGAGCACGAGCGTCGTCGTGCGCGAGCGGGCCATCGCGCCCGCGCCCACCAGGGTCTTCCCGGCGCCGCAGGGCAGCACGACGACGCCGCTCCCCCCGTGCCAGAAGCTCTCCACCGCCTGCTCCTGGTACGGCCGCAGGTGCCAGTCGGTGGTGTCGAGGTCGATCGGGTGCGCCTCGCCGTCGACGTACCCGGCGAGGTCCTCGGCCGGCCAGCCGAGCTTGAGCAGCGCCTGCTTGAGGCGGCCCCGCTCGCTGGGGTGCACCGCGACGTCGTCGTCGTCGATGCGGGCGCCGAGCATGCCCGCTGTCCGCCGCGAGCGCAGCACCTCCTCGAGCACCGCGCGGTCGAGCGCGTGCAGCACGAGGCCGTGCACGGGGTGCGAGACGAGCTGCAGCCGGCCGAACCGCGCCA
>JAAZAC010000139.1 GCA_012514545.1 Actinomycetales bacterium
CGGGTCCCGTCGCCCGCGCGCGCCCGGCGGACCCGGCGCCAGCGGCCCCGGCGCCAGCGGCCCCGCCGCCGCACGGCGGTCCCGTTCGCCGAGCCGACGTCGCGCACCCGCAGGCGCCGCCGGCCCGCGCCGCCTCCCGAGGTCCCGCGCCCCGCGCCGCCGCGCCCCGGCCCGCGCACGACGAGGTGCCGCCGCGAGACCGCCGGGTCCGTCAGCGCCAGGACGCCGTCCTCCCCCGAAGCCCGAGCCCCCGTCCCGGCCGCCGCCGCGCCCGGCGCGCGGCCGACGCGGAGCCGGCCCTCGGCGTCGGGCACGCCGACCGCGCCCGCGTCCGGCCCGGCCACCACGGCGAGGTGCCAGGGTGCGCCGACCGCGGCCTCGGCCGCCCGCCGGGCCGCCCGCCCGGGGTCCCCGCCGGCCCCCGCCACGTGCACGTGGCAGCCGGCCTGCCAGGGCGCCACGCCCGCCACGTGGTCGGGGCCGAGCGGGACGCCGTCCACGGACAGCGGCGCGCCGGCCAGCGGGCCGAGCAGCGCGGCGAGCGCGCCGGCGCACTCGGCGAGGGTCGCGCCCGGCGACACCTCGACGTCGCCGACGTGCCCCAGCGAGAACCGCACGCCGGCACCCTCGCCGCCGCGCGCCGTCGGCGGCCGGGACGACCCGGCGGGGGTGGGGACGCGCCCCCGTCCCCACCCCCGTGCCCGCCGTCACTCGACGGCGAGGTGCCCGCCGTCACTCGACGGCGAGCGCCTCCACCGGCGACGTGCGCACCGCGCTCCGCGCGGGCAGCACCGAGGCGAGCAGGCCCGCGGCCACGGCCACCGCCAGCACCGCCCCGAGCTCGCGCCAGGGCAGCTCGAGCGCCACGTCGCCCAGGGCGCGCAGCACCGTGAGCGTGCCGGCCCAGCCGTAGACGAGCCCGAGCGCGCTGCCCAGCACCGCGCCCACGACCGCGACGAGCATCCCCTCGACCGCCAGGGAGCCGCGCAGCTGGGCGCGGGACATGCCGATCGCCCGCAGCGTCGCCGACTCCCGACGGCGCTCGATCACCGAGAGCGACAGCGTGTTCGCCACGCCGATGAGCGCGATGACCACGGCGGCCGCGAGGAGCCCGAGCACGATCGCCAGCAGCGTGTCGATGACGTTCTCGAACATCGCGCGCTCGAGCGCCACGCCGAACACCTGCAGCGCCGAGTCCGACAGCGCCTCCTGGACGTCGTCCATCACGGCGACCGTGTCGGCGTCGGCCGCGAGCCGCAGCCACAGCTCGTTGGTCGGCAGGTCGACGCCGAGCGCGCCGAGCGTGGTGGGCGTCGCGAGGAGCGCCCCGGCGAAGTCCGTCACGACGACGTCGCGCGTCACCTCCGTGCCCGGGCCGCCGTCGACGGCGAGGGTGACGGGGTCGCCGTCGGCCAGCCCGTAGCGCTCCGCGAGGGCGCGGGTCACGACGACCGTGTCGTCGGCGAGCCCGTCGGCCTGGGCGGGGTCGAGCAGGACGTTCCGCGCGGTGTCCGGCGGCAGCACCTGCAGCTCCTCCCAGCCGAGGTCGCCCTCGTCGTCGGCCCACGCCACGGTGACCACGCGGGAGTGCGCGACCGCCTCGACGCCCTCGACCGCCGCGAGCCGGCTCACGACGTCGGACGTGATCTGCGGCGTCGCGGACGGGTCCGTCGCCCCGAGGTTCGGGTCGCGCACGACGACGTCGACCGGGAACTGCGCGTCGAACTCGCTCGCGAGCGTCGTGCGGGCGCTCGCCGCGCCGGTGCTCATCATCGCCACGAGCGTCACGCCGATGAGGAGTGCCGCGCTCGTCGCCGACGTCCGCCGGGGGTTGCGCAGCGTGTTCGCGGCGGCCAGCCGCGCGCTCGGCCCGGTCCGCGCGAGGAGCCGGCCCGCGAGCGCGACGACCGGCGGGATCCACAGCAGGGCGCCGACGAGGACGCCGACGAACGACAGCGCGCCGCCGAGCAGCCCCACGGGCAGGCCGACCATGACGCCGCCCTCGGAGCCCGAGAGCGCGACCCCGCCGACGAGCAGCCCGCCACCGCCGACGGTGAGCAGCAGCGCCAGGGCGAGGCGGCCACGGCTCGCGCGGGTGCCGAGCACCGGCGCGTCGGCGGGGCGCAGCGCGGCGAGCGGCGCGACCCGCGTGGCGGCCCGCGCGGGCGCCAGCGCGGCCACGAGCGTCACCACGGTGCCCACGGCGAACGGCACGGCGAGCACGGCGGCGGACACGGGGACCGTCGTCGGCAGCGGCACGTCCGGGTTGACGTTGCCGAGCACGAGCAGCGTGACCTGCGCGAGCGCGAGCCCGACGGCGATCCCCGCCGCCGACGCCGCCGCGCCCAGCAGCGCGGCCTCGACGAGCACCGAGCGGCGGACCTGCCGCTTGTCTGCGCCGACGCAGCGCAGCAGCGCGAGCGTGCGCGTCCGCTGGGCCACGAGCACCTGGAACGTGTTGGTCACGACGAGCGCGGCCACGAGCAGCGCGATCGCCGCGAACCCGAGCACGACGGCGGTGAGGGCCTCCGTGTCGCCGGTGAGCTCGGCCGTGAGCTGCTGGGCCCGCTCGTCGCGCGTCTGGACCACGGTGCCGGGCGCGGCGTCGGCGAGCGCCGCCCGCGCGGCCTCGAGGTCCGCCTGCGGCTCGAGCGCGACGACGATCGCGTCGTAGGCGAGCCCTTCGCCGCCCCACTCCTGGTCGTACCAGCGGGCCGCGTCGTCGGGGTGCACGACGGCGGCGCCGCCCGTCCGCGCGAACGCGCCCGACGGGTCCTCCGTGAGCCCGACGACGGCGAGCGACTCCGTGCTCTCCGACGGCTCGCCGGTCTCGGGGTCCCAGGTGGTGCGCACCGTGCGGACCTCGTCGCCGACGGCGAGGTCGAGCCGGTCGGCGAGCGACGCGGGCAGGGCGATCTCGCCGGGGGCGTCGGGCAGGCGGCCCGACCGGACCTGCTGGGCCTCGAGCCGGGGGTCCGACGCGCGGGTGGTCACCTCGGGGTAGGCGCGCTGGCCGCCCGCGGCGAGCTCCGTCCAGAGGGCGACGCGGCCGTCGGCGGCGGCGACGCCGTCGGTGGCGCGCACTGCGGCGAGCGTGTCCGGCGTGAGCTCGCTGCCGCGGACGACGAGGTCGGCCTGCGCGAGCGAGGCGACCATCGAGTCGTACGTGGTGCGTGTGATGACGTTGCCGGCGACGAGCGTCGCCGCGACGAACGCGGTGCCGATGGCGACCGCGATGCCCGCGGAGACGAGCCGGGGCAGGCTGCGGCGCATCTGCGCCAGGGCGAGCCGGATCACGGGACGGCCACCTCGTCGAGCGTGCGCAGGGCGTCGAGCCCGGCGAGGACCGACTCGGGCGTGGGGTCGGAGATCTCGCCGGCGATCCGGCCGTCCGCGATGAGCACGACGCGGTCCGCGTAGGCGGCGGCGGACGGGTCGTGGGTGACCATGATCACGGTCCGCCCCAGCTCGCGCACCGAGCGGCGCAGGAAGCTCAGCACCTGCGCGCCCGCGCGGGAGTCGAGGTTCCCGGTCGGCTCGTCGGCGAAGACGACGTCCGGCTTGGCGATGAGCGCCCGCGCGATGGCGACCCGCTGCTGCTGGCCGCCGGAGAGCTCGCTCGGCCGGTGGTCGAGCCGGTCGCCGAGGGCGAGCGTCGTCACGAGCGTGTCGAACCACGCGCGGTCGACCGGGCGGCCGGCCAGCTCGAGCGGCAGCACGATGTTCTGCTCCGCGGTGAACATCGGGAGCAGGTTGAACGACTGGAAGACGAAGCCGACCCGGTCGCGGCGCAGCCGCGTGAGCTCGCGGTCGTCGAGCGTGGTGATGTCGAGGTCGCCGATGAACGCCTGCCCGCGCGTGACGCTGTCGAGGCCGGCGAGCAGGTGCATGAGCGTCGACTTGCCGGAGCCCGACGGGCCCATGATCGCGGTGAACTCCCCGGCGGGGACGTCCATGTCGGCGTCGACGAGCGCCTCGACCGCGGACGGCCCGGAGCCGTAGACCTTGGTGAGGCCGCGGGCGCGGACGGCGGGCAGGCGGGCCGGCGGGCCGGCGGGGGGCGTGGCGGACGTCGTCACGGTGGATCTCCTCTCGTCGCCCCGACGCTAGGCGCCGGCGAGGACGGCGCACGTCGCGCCCCGGCATGGGATCCGCGCCCGCCGTGTCATCCCGTGGGGGGACCGCGCGGCGCCCGCGCGTGCGACGTCGGGGCGAGCGGCTCGGGCGGGGGCGACGCCTGCGCAGAGTGGAACGAAGTGAGGTCCCAGCCCACGAAGTGGAACGAAATGCCAGCAGATCGTTCCACTCTTGCGGGGAGGGGGTGCGACGTCGGGGCGAGCGGCCTACGAGCCCGGCGTGACGAGCCCGCTCTCGTAGGCGACGACGACGGCCTGCACCCGGTCCCGCGCGCCCAGCTTGGCCAGCACGCGCCCGACGTGGGTCTTCACCGTCGCCTCGGCGACGAACAGGTCCCGCGCGATCTCGCCGTTCGACCGGCCGCGGGCCATGAGCACGAGCACCTCGCGCTCGCGCTCCGTGAGCTCCGCCAGGCCAGGGTGCTGCGGCCGCTCCTGCAGGTCGGGCAGGCTCGTGACGAGCCGCTCGAGCAGGCGCCGCGTCGCGGACGGCGCGATGACGGCGTCCCCGGCGTGCACGGTGCGGATCGCGGCGAGCATCTCCTCGGGCGGGGCGTCCTTGAGCAGGAAGCCGCTCGCGCCCGCCTTGATCGCGGCGAGCACGTACTCGTCGAGGTCGAACGTCGTCAGCACGATCACCTTCGGCGGCCGCACCCGGCCGACGGGGCCGCCCCCGGGCGACGTCAGCTGCGCGGTCGCCGCCAGCCCGTCGAGCTCGGGCATGCGCACGTCCATGAGCACGACGTCGACCTCCACGACGGCGAGCCGCTGCAGCGCCTCGCGCCCGTTGCCCGCCTCGAGCACCACCTCGAGGTCGGGCTGGGAGTCGATGACCATGCGGAACCCGGCGCGCACGAGCTGCTGGTCGTCGACGAGGGCCACGCGCACGGGCCCGCCCGCGCCGTCGGGGGCGGTCCGGGGCGAACCGGTCGGGTCGACGTCGGTCACGGGGCGTCCTCCTCGGGGCGCAGGGGTGGGATGGGGATCTCGGCGCGGACGCGGTAGCCGCCGCCGGGGCGCGGGCCCGCGGCGAGGGTCCCGCCCAGCATGACCGCGCGCTCGCGCATGCCGAGCAGGCCCTGCCCGTGCCCGTCCGAGGCCGCGGCGGCCCCGCGGCCGTCGTCGGAGACCTCGAGGACCAGCGACGCGGCGCCCCACTGGAGCAGCACGGTCACCGTCGGCGACGGGCCGGCGTGCTTGAGCACGTTCGTCAGGGACTCCTGGCAGATCCGGTACACGGTCAGGCCCGTGCCGGGCGGCAGCGTGCGCGGCGTGCCCATGCGGACGAGCGACGCGCGGACCCCGCTCTCGCGCGCCTGCGCGACCAGCGCGGCGACGTCCTCCACGCCGGGCTGGGGGGAGAGCCCGCCTGCCGCCACCGTGCCCCCGCCCGCCGACGGCGCGCCCGCAGCGGCGCCCGGGGAGGACCCGGCGGACCCCGTGGGCCCCGCGTCCGACGCCTCGGTGGGGCGCAGCACCCCGAGCAGCCGGCGCATGTCGGCGAGGGCGGCGCGGCCGGTCTCGGCGACGGTCGTCAGCGCCCGGCCCGCCGCGTCGGGGTCGGTCGCCGCCGCGTACCGGCCGCCGTCCGCCTGGGCGATGATCACGGAGAGCGAGTGGGCGACGATGTCGTGCATCTCGCGCGCGATGCGCGCGCGCTCGGCCGCGGTGGCGATCCGGGCCTGCTGGTCCCGCTCGATCTCCAGGCGACGCGCGCGGTCGACGAGCGCGTCGATCGCCACCCGCCGCGACCGCCGCACGAGCGCCACGGCGAAGACCGTCACGCACATGAGCACGATGACGAACGCGATGAACGCCGCGTCCCGGGGCCCCCAGCCGAACCTGGCCATGGTCCCCAGCCCGACGGCCGCGGCCCCCACCGGCGCGGTCCCGGCGGCGGTTCGGTACGCCCACGTCGGCCCGTGCACCGTGACGGAGTAGAGGGCGACGAGCACGAGGAGGTCCGCGGGCAGCACGAGCGGCGTGCCGACGACCACGTGCGCGAGCGCGACGGCGTAGACGGCGGCGGCGGAGGCCGCCGGGCGCACGCGCCGCCAGGGCAGAGGCGCGACGAGGGCGAGGGACCAGAGCACGGCGGCCGCGCGCGTCGGCATGCCGAGCACGCCGGTGCTGACGGGCACGACGAGCAGGCCCAGCACGACCGCGCCGGCGGCGTCGACGGCGAGGCGGTGGGTGACGTCCCACGCGGCGACCCGTTCCCACCAGCGCACCCGACCAGCCTAGGCGGGGCCCGGGCGGGCGGCGTCCGTCCCCGGGCGCACGGCGGCGCGGGTGCGTCCGACCGGGGGACGACGCCCGCGGCCCCGCCCGGGCGGGGGCGGGCCTGTGGCAGCATGTGCGCATGACGCGGGTCCTGCTGGCTGAAGATGACCCCACCATTGCCGAACCGTTGGCGCGCGCCTTGGGGCGCGAGGGCTACGACGTCGTCGTGCAAGGCACGGGTCAAGGCGCGATCGACGGAGCCCCCAGCGCGGACCTCGTGATCCTCGATCTCGGGCTGCCCGACATGGACGGCCTCGACGTCGCGCGCTGGATCCGCGGCAAGGGGATGACGACGCCGGTCCTCGTGCTCACGGCCCGCGCGGACGAGGTGGACCTCGTCGTCGGGCTGGACGCCGGCGCGGACGACTACGTGACCAAGCCGTTCCGGCTCGCGGAGCTGCTCGCCCGGGTGCGCGCCCTCCTGCGGCGCAGCCAGGCCGACGGCGGCGACGAGGACGAGCTGAGCGCGCAGGACGTGCGCATGGACCTCGCGGCGCACCGCGCGTTCCAGGGGGACCGCGAGCTGCACCTCACCGCGAAGGAGTTCGACCTGCTGCGGGTGCTGGTCCGGGAGGCGGGCTCGGTCGTCTCCCGCGAGCAGCTCATGCGGGAGGTGTGGGACTCCGACCCGACGGGCTCGACGAAGACCCTCGACATGCACGTCTCCTGGCTGCGGCGCAAGCTCGGCGACGACGCGAACGACCCGCGCTACATCTCCACGGTGCGCGGCATGGGCTTCCGCTTCGAGACGCGCTGATCGGGCAGGGCCGCTGACGTGCGCCGCCGGGTCCTCCAGGCGACGATCGCCGCGGTCACGGTCGCGGTCGTCCTGCTCGGCATCCCGCTCGCCTTCTACGGTGCCCGCCTCATCCGGGACACCGAGCTCCGCCACCTCAACGACGCGGCGGCGGCGCTCGGCCGGCAGGTCGAGGCGCGGATCACGGCGGGGCGCGAGCTGAGCGAGGAGATGCTCGAGCCGTACGTCGGCGGGCAGGACGGCGCGCTGCCCGTGTCGGCGTCCGTCGTCGGGCCGGACGGCACCCGCATCCAGGCCGGGGACCCGGTGGAGGGCCAGGCGTACACGAAGGTCGTCAACACCGAGTCCGGCGGGGTCGTCGTCATGTCCGTCTCCTACTGGGACGTCGTGTGGCGGACGGCGCGCGCCGTGGTGCTCGTGGTCGTCGCGGCGACGGTGGCGTTCGCCGCGGGCATCTCGATGGCGCTGTGGCAGGCGCGGCGGCTCGCGGCCCCGCTCGTCTACCTCGCGGCGAGCGCCGAGCAGCTCGGCTCGGGGCAGGTGCGGCCGCGGCTCGAGCCGTCCGGGGTGGAGGAGATCGACCTCGTCGCCGCGGAGCTCGTGCGCAGCGCCGACCGGCTCGCGGGCCGGCTCGCCGCCGAGCGGCAGTTCGCCAGCGACGCGTCCCACCAGCTACGCACCCCGCTGACGGCGCTGTCCATGCGGCTCGAGGAGATCATCGAGGCCGCGTCGTCGGACGAGGTGCGCGAGGAGGCGCGCATCGCGCTCGAGCAGGTCGAGCGGCTCGTCACGGTCGTGGACGACCTGCTCGCGCGCTCGCGGCGCGCCCAGGGCGGCACGACGGAGGCGGTGCACCTCGCCGACGTCCTCGTCCAGCAGCGCGAGGAGTGGGCGCCCACGTTCGCGCGCGCGGGCCGCCGGCTCGTCGTGGAGGTGCCCGACGACGTCAGCGTCCTCGCGACGCCGGGCGCGCTCGCCCAGGTGCTCGCCACCCTCATCGAGAACTCGCTCAAGCACGGCGGCGGCACGACGACGGTCCGGTCCCGGCCGTCGGGGCCCGCCGCGTTCGTCGTCGAGGTGGCCGACGAGGGGCCGGGCGTGCCGGACGACCTCGCGCCGCGGATCTTCGAGCGCGAGGTCACCTCGGGCGCGGGGACGGGGCTGGGCCTGGCCCTCGCGCGGGACCTCGTCGCGGCGGACGGCGGGCGCCTCGAGCTCGCGCAGCGGCGGCCGCCCGTGTTCGCGGTGTTCCTCGCGGCGGTGCCGCGGTCGCTCGACCCCGACGTCGTGCTGCCGCGGGGGTCGCTCGTGTCACCCCAGGGGCGTCGGCGCCGTCGGCGCGGCCCGCGGCGCTGAGGGCGCGGCGGGGGAG
>JAAZAC010000140.1 GCA_012514545.1 Actinomycetales bacterium
CGCGCGGCGGTGTGCATGGCGCGGGGCGGCCCGCCGCGGATGGCAGGATGTGACGGGATCCGAGACCGGGAGGACGGCGTGGACTACGAGCACGGCACGGAGGAGCTCTCCGAGGAGGCCCGCCGCGCCGCGATCATCGAGGGCCTGCCCCGCGTGGACGACTCCACCCCGCTCGCCGCCCAGCTGGCGGCCGACGCGCGGCGCCGGATCGAGCTGTCGGGCCGACGCTTCCCGCGGCCGCCCGCGACCCGCGTCCTCACGATCGCGAACCAGAAGGGCGGCGTCGGCAAGACGACGACCGCCGTCAACCTCGCCGCGGCGCTCGCCCAGGCCGGCCTCAACGTGCTCGTCGTGGACAACGACCCGCAGGGCAACGCCTCGACGGCCCTCGGCGTCGAGCACCGGGCCGGGACGCCGTCGGTGTACGAGGTGCTCGTCGAGGACGAGGATCTCGCGACCGTCGTCCAGCAGGTCCCGCGCGTGCCGCGCCTCCTCTGCGCCCCCGCGACCATCGACCTGTCCGGCGCGGAGATCGAGCTCGTCTCGATGGTCGCGCGGGAGAACCGCCTGCGGAACGCCGTCGACCGCTACCTCGCGCATCGCGAGGCGGCGGGGGAGGACCGGCTCGACTACGTCTTCATCGACTGCCCGCCGAGCCTCGGCCTGCTCACGGTGAACGCGTTCGTCGCGGCGCGCGAGGTGCTCATCCCGATCCAGTGCGAGTACTACGCCCTCGAGGGCCTGAGCCAGCTCCTCAAGAACGTCCAGCTCATCAAGAGCCACCTCAACCCGGAGCTGCACGTCTCGACGATCCTGCTCACCATGTACGACGCGCGCACGAACCTCGCCCAGCAGGTGGCGGCCGAGGTCCGCGACCACTTCCCCGCGCAGACGCTGCGCACGACGGTCCCCCGGTCCGTGCGCATCTCGGAGGCGCCCAGCTACGGGCAGACGGTCATGACCTACGACCCCGGCTCGACCGGCGCGCTCTCCTACCTCGCCGCGGCCCGCGAGCTCGCCGAGCGCGCGGTGCCCGCGCGGCCGGTCGCCGCCGACGCCGGCGCGACGCCCCCCGTGAAGGAGTACTGATGGCTGAGAAGCGGCGTGGTCTCGGGCGCGGCCTCGGGGCGCTCATCCCGAGCGCCGGCGACAAGGACACGCGTCCCGTCGACGTCTTCTTCCCGGGGCCGCCCGCCACGGACGGCGCGGCCACGGCGGCCGCCGCGGGCGCGGCGACCGACGGCGCGGCCACGCGTGTCGACGACGGCCCCGACCTCGTGCCCGTCCCGGGCGCGAGCTTCGCGGAGATCCCGGTCGACGCGATCAGGCCCAACCCGCGCCAGCCGCGGACGACGTTCGACGAGGAGGCGCTCGTCGAGCTCGTGGCCTCCATCCGGGAGATCGGTGTCCTCCAGCCGGTCGTCGTCCGGCCGCTCGACCCGCCCGACGGCGAGGTCCGCTACGAGCTCATCATGGGGGAGCGCCGCTGGCGCGCGACGACGCAGGCCGGCCTCACGACGATCCCCGCGATCGTCCGCGAGACCGCCGACAGCGACCTGCTCCGGGACGCCCTCCTCGAGAACCTCCACCGCAGCGACCTCAACCCTCTCGAGGAGGCGGCGGCCTACCAGCAGCTCCTCGACGACTTCGGCTGCACGCACGACGAGCTCGCCCAGCGCATCCACCGGTCGCGTCCGCAGATCACCAACACGCTGCGGCTCCTGCGGCTCCCGCCGCTCGTCCAGCGGCGCGTGGCCGCAGGCGTGCTCTCCGCGGGCCACGCGCGCGCCCTGCTCGGCCTGCCGGACGCGGCGGCGATGGAGCGCCTCGCGCAGCGGATCGTCGCCGAGGGCCTCTCCGTGCGCGCGACCGAGGAGATCGTCGCCCTCGGCGGCGAGCCGGAGGCGCCCGCGCGCCCGGCGCGGCGACCGCGCCCGGGCGAGCGGAACGAGGCGCTCGACGAGCTCGCGGCGCGCCTCTCGGACCGCCTGGACACCCGCGTGAAGGTGGCGCTGGGCAAGACGAAGGGCCGCCTGACCGTCGAGTTCGCGTCGGTGCAGGACCTCAACCGGATCCTCGACGTCATCGCCCCGGACGACCCCGGCCTGCTGCGCTGACCCACCTGCGCGGACCCCACGGAGTCGCGGGCGCCGACGCGCTCGAGACACGCCGCTGCGGCCCGAGCAGCAGCCCAGGCACCCGGCCGGACCGCCCGGTCAGACCGTCGCCGGCCCGCCCGTCTGCACGGGGCCGGTGTCGGGGTGGGCGTCGGTGCCGAAGATCCGCACCAGCTCGGCCTCGGCCTCGACGACGCCGGCCAGCCGACGCACGCCCTCGCGGATCCGCTCCGGCGTCGGGTAGCAGAACGACAGCCGCATGTGGTCGGCCCCCTGGCCGTCCGCGTAGAAGGCCGTCCCCGACACGTAGGCCACGAGGGCGGTCACGGCCCGCGGCAGCATCGCGCGGGCGTCGATGCCGTACGGGAGCTTGACCCAGGTGTAGAAGCCGCCGTGCGGCACGGTCCACGACGCCTCGGGGAGGTGCTCGGCGAGCGCCGCGATCATCGCGTCGCGCCGCTCGCGGTACATCTCGCGGTACGCCTTGATCTGCCCTCGCCAGTCGTGGTTCGTCAGGTACGTCGACACGGCGAGCTGGGAGGCGTTCGACGGGCAGAGGATCGCCGACTCGCTCGCGAGGACGAGCTTCTCGCGGATGCCGGGGGGCGCCACCGCCCAGCCCACGCGGTACCCGGGCGCGAACGTCTTGGAGAACGAGCCGAGGTACACGACCCCGGTGTCGTCCATGGCGCGCATCGCGGGCATCGGCTCGGAGTCGAAGCCGAGCAGGCCGTACGGGTTGTCCTCGACGACGAGCACGCCGTGCCGGCGCGCGATCTCGAGGACGCGCGGCCGCCGCTCGCCGGACAGCGTCACGCCGGCCGGGTTGTGGAAGTTCGGGACGATGTAGATGAGTTTCGCCTGCCGCCCCTCGGCTGCGAGCCGCGTGAGGGTCTCGTCGAGGGCCTCGGGGACGATGCCGTCGTCGTCGAGGGGGACGTGGACGACGTCGGCCTGGTAGGAGCGGAACACGCCGAGGGCGCCGACGTAGCTGGGCGCCTCCGCGACGACGACGTCGCCCGGGTTGACGAACAGGCGCGTCACAAGATCCAGGGCTTGTTGCGACCCCGTGGTCACGACGACGTCGTCCGGGTGCGCGTGGATGTGCTCGAGGCGCATGACCTCGAGGATCTGCTCGCGCAGGGTCTCGTCGCCCTGGCCGATGCCGTACTGCAGCGCGGTGGTGCCGCGCTTGAGCACGAGCTCGTGGGCGGACTCCGCGAGCGCCTCGATCGGCAGCCCCTCGAGGTTGGGCATCCCGCCGGCGAGCGAGATGACCTCGGGCCGGTTGGCGACGGCGAACAGCGCCCGGATCTCCGAGGCGCGCAGGCCGTGCGTGCGGTCGGCGTAGGCGTCGACCCAGGGGTCGAGGCGGGTCCCGGTGACGGGCTGGACGGGGTGGGCGGCGCCGCCCGAGGCAGGCGTCACCTGCCCCGTCGGCTCGCCGTGCTCGGGAGTCATGGGGACGAGTCTGCCACGCTGCACGGCCGCGACCGCACCGCAATCGCGCGGCGCGACGCCGGGCGGGTCCGCATCCTGGACGCGCCGGCCCGGCAGGCGGGACCGCCCGCCCGCACCCGACCGGCCCGCGGGCCGGCCGGAACCACGAGGGTCCGGGCCGCCGTCGGGCCGGGACGACGAGGCGTCAGGCGAGCGCCAGCACGTCCTCGATCTCGTTGACCAGGGCGGGCTTCGGCCGCGCGCCGATGATCTGCTTCACGAGCTCCCCGCCCTTGTACACGTTGAGCGTAGGGATCGAGACGATGCCGTACGCCCGCGCGACCTCGGGGTTCTCGTCGGTGTTGATCTTCGCGATCTTCACCCGCCCCGCGTAGGTCTCGGAGAGCTCCTCGAGGATCGGCGCCACCTGGACGCACGGGCCGCACCACGGCGCCCAGAAGTCGACGAGCACGGGCAGGTCGGCCTGCAGCACCTCGGTCTGGAAGGTGGCGTCGGTCACGGGCACGGTGCTCACAGGGTCTCCTCGATCTTCTCGGGCAGGGTCGTGGGGGTGGGAGGCTCGACGGCGTCGACGAGCCCGGCCAGGTAGTGCTGGGCGTCGAGGGCGGCGGCGCAGCCGCTGCCGGCCGCGGTGATCGCCTGGCGGTAGGTGTGGTCGACGAGGTCGCCGCACGCGAAGACGCCGGGCACGCTCGTCGCGGTGCTGCGCGCGCCGTCGGCGCCGGTGATGACGTAGCCGGCGTCGTCCAGGGCGACCTTGCCGGCGACGAGCTCGCTGCGCGGCACGTGGCCGATGGCGACGAAGATGCCGGTCGCCGCGAGCTCGCGCTCCTCGCCGGTCACCGTGTCGCGGAGCGTGACGCCGGTGACGCGGTCCTCACCGTGGATGGCCACGACCTCGCTGTTCCACGCGAACCGGATCTTGGGGTCGGCCAGCGCGCGGTCGGCCATGATCTTCGAGGCGCGCAGCTCGTCGCGGCGGTGCACCACCGTCACCGACTCGGCGAAGCGCGTGAGGAACGTCGCCTCCTCCATCGCGGAGTCCCCGCCGCCGACGACGACGACGTGCTGGCCCCGGAAGAAGAAGCCGTCGCACGTGGCGCACCACGAGACGCCGTGCCCGGAGAGCCGCTTCTCGTCCGGCAGCCCCAGCTCGCGGTAGGCCGAGCCCATCGCGAGGATGACGGCGCGCGCGCGGTACGTGTCGCCGAGCCCCGTGACGACCGTCTTGACCGGCCCGTCGAGGTGGAGCTCGGTGGCGTCGTCGTAGACGATCTCCGCGCCGAACCGCTCGGCCTGCTTGCGCATGGTCTCCATGAGCTCGGGGCCCATGACGCCGTCCACGAAGCCGGGGAAGTTCTCGACCTCGGTGGTGTTCATGAGGGCCCCGCCGGCGGTCACGGACCCCGCGACGACGACGGGCGCCAGCCCCGCGCGGGCGGCGTAGATGGCCGCCGTGTACCCGGCCGGTCCGGACCCGACGATGACGAGGTCGCGGGGGGTGTCGGTCACGTCGATGTCCTCACTCGGTGGGGTCGTGCGCGGCGCCCTCCCGGGGCGCCCGGCACAACATGCTGTGTCATGCGCGTCAACAGATCCTAGATGTGCCATGTTCCCACGCCGCACCGACGCGCAGGGCGGGGCCGCGCGGGGTGCCGCGGACGGCGCGGGCAACGCCTCCCGGAGCGCCGTCGGCGCGTTCGTGGAGCGGTCCCGCCGCCCGGCGGGGCGGCGTCGGCACGACGGCGGCGAGCGCCGCGTGCCTCGAGCGGGCGCGGCCGGACCTCGCGCCGCGCACACCCGCGCTCAGGACACCTGCACCTCGAGCAGCTCCACGCGGTTGCGCCCGTCCGGCGTCTGCGGCAGCGCGGTGAACCACAGCACGACGTGCCGACCCGCCGTCGGCTGGCTCAGCGTGAGGACGGTGTCGGGCCCGAGCGCGCCGGACGCGAGCACGGGGCCCTCGGTCGGCGTCGACGGGTCGGTGATGCGGACCTCGACCATGCCGCCCGTGCCGTTGACCTGCAGCCGCACCTGGGAGACGGTCGCCTCCTCCTGGAGCGTCACCGCGTACCCGACGCCGGGCTTCATCCCGAACGTGGGCGACACGTAGGTGCGCGTGAACCAGTACGTCGTCGGGTCCCCGTCGATGGCCCGGTCCACGGCCTCGGGGTGCTCGTTGTTGTCGCCGCCCGGCGGCGGGTCGATCATCTGCGCGCTCGCGATGACGGGCGGGCCGCCCGACGGCGCCTCCTGGCTGGGCGTGGCCGACCCCTCGTCGGTGCCCTCGTCGGTGCCCTCGTCGGTGCCCTCGGCGTCCTCGCCCTCCTCGCCCGCGTCGTCGGCGGGGGACTCGATGCCGAAGCCGCCCTCGCCGCCGATGGGGGGCGCGGGGGCGGTGAGCGAGCGCCAGGCCCAGACGAGCCCGACGACGACGAGCACCCCGATGATCGTCAGGACGATCGGCGTGGCGTTGACCTGCCGGCGCGTGATCGGCACGGGCTCGCGCAGGAGGTCGTCGAAGCCGCCCGCCCCGGTGCCGCCCGGCCGGCCCGGCGGCGGGATGGCGGCGGGGGGACGCGTCGCAGGCGGCACG
>JAAZAC010000141.1 GCA_012514545.1 Actinomycetales bacterium
CCCTGCTGAGCCAGGGGATCTGCGACACGATCCGCGTCTCCCTCTCGGCGCCGCCCGTCGAGGAGGTCAAGGTCGGGATCCAGATCCTGCAGTCGCTCAACCTGCGCCCGCGCAAGCTCGAGATCGTGTCCTGCCCGTCGTGCGGCCGCGCCCAGGTGGACGTCTACTCGCTGGCCGAGCGGGTCACCGCCGGGCTCGAGGGGCTGTCCGTGCCGTTGCGCGTGGCCGTCATGGGCTGCGTGGTCAACGGCCCGGGGGAGGCGCGCGAGGCCGACCTCGGTGTGGCGTCCGGCAACGGCAAGGGCCAGATCTTCGTGCGCGGCCAGGTGATCAAGACGGTGCCCGAGTCGCAGATCGTGGAGACGCTGCTCGAGGAGGCCATGCGCCTCGCCGAGGAGATGGAGCCCGTCGAGGGCGGCGAGCCGGTGGTCTCCGTCACCTGACCTCACCCGGTCCGCCGGGGGCCGCGCCGGGGAGCGCTGGGGCACAATCGCGCCATGGGCCGGTGGCGCAGCGCGGCGACGCGCACCGTGGTCGACGACGTCGACCTCTACGACGCCGCGGCCCTGTGCGCGCAGGACCCGGTCGCGACGGTGCTCGCGGCGACGCGCATCGAGGCCGCGATCGCGGCCGGCGCGGACCGCGCCGCCGCGACGATCTGGGGGATGCGGCGCGGGGGCTCGCTGGACGCGCTGTGCTGGGCGGGCGCCAACCTCGTGCCGGTGTGCGACCCCGACGACGCCGAGGCGCTGGACGCCTTCGCGGACGCCGCCCGCCGCCAGGGGCGGCGCTGCTCGTCGATCGTGGGCGAGGCGCGCTGCGTGCTGGAGCTGTGGCGGCGGCTGGAGGACGCGTGGGGCCCCGCGCGCGACGTGCGGGCGGACCAGCCGTCGCTCGTCATCGACCACCCCGGGCTCGTGGCGCCCGACCCGGCGGTCCGCGTCGCCCGGCCGGACGAGCTGCCGCTGCTGCTGCCGGCGTCGGTGAGCATGTTCATCGAGGAGGTCGGGTACTCGCCGCTCACGGGGAGCCCGGGCGCCTACGAGGCGCGCGTGCGCGCGCTGCTCGACGAGGGCCGCACGTTCGTGCGCATCGAGGACGGCCCGGACGGGCCCGAGGTCGTCTTCAAGGCCGACCTCGGGGCGGTGAGCGCCCAGGTCGCGCAGGTGCAGGGCGTCTGGGTGACCCCGCGGCTGCGGGGCCGGCGGATCTCGGAGCACGGGATGGCCGCCGTCGTGCAACAGACGCTCGGCCGCGTCGCCCCGCTCGTCTCGCTCTACGTCAACGCCTACAACGCGCCCGCCCTCGCGTGCTACCGGCGCGTGGGGTTCCGGCAGGTCGGCACGTACGCGACGGTGCTGTTCTGACGGCGCTCTCCTGAGGGGACCGGGCCGTGCCGGCTACTTGAGCAGGCGGGACAGGCGGCGGTCGGCGAGGGGCTTGCCGCCGGTCTGGCACGTCGCGCAGTACTGCAGCGCGGAGTCGGCGAACGAGACCTCGCGCACGACGTCGCCGCACACCGGGCACGCCTCGCCCGCGCGGCCGTGCACGCGCATGCCGCGGCGCTTGGCGTCCTTGAGCTCCGCCGCCGGGCGGCCCGACGCCGCCTCCAGGGCCTCCGTGAGCACCGCGCGGATCGTCGCGTGGAGGCGGGCGAGGTCGTCGTCGGACAGCTTGCCCGTGAGCGCGAACGGGCTCATGCGGGCCGCGTGCAGGATCTCGTCGGAGTACGCGTTCCCGATGCCCGCGATGACGCCCTGGTCGCGGAGCAGGCCCTTGACCTGCTGGTTCCGGGCGCGGGCGAGCTCGGTGAACCGCTCCACGGTGAACTCCTCGCCCAGCGGCTCGACCCCGAGGGAGGCCACGAGCGGCACCTCGCGCGCGTCGTGCACGACGTGCACCGCGAGTCGCTTGCGTGTGCCCTGCTCGGTGAGGTCGAAGCCCGACCCGTCGTCGAGCGCGACGCGCAGCGCCAGCGGGGACCGGCCGGGCCGGACGGGGGTGGCGGGGACGGCGTCGTACCAGCGCAGCCAGCCCGCGCGCGCGAGGTGCCACACGAGGTGCGGGCCGTCCGTCGTCAGGTCGAGCCACTTGCCGTGCCGGGCCACGCCGGTGACCGGCCTGCCCACGAGGTCCGCCGGGGCGGGGGAGAACGTCTTCAGGGCGCTGACGTTCGCCACGGCGACCGACCGGACCGTGCGGCCGGCCGTGCGCTCGGCGAGGAAGCGGGCGAGGGACTCGACCTCGGGCAGCTCGGGCACGGGCCCATCGTGCCCGTCGCCGCCGACGCCGGACACCCCCGCCCACCTCCGCGGTCCGACCCCGCCCCGGCCCGCCGCTACGCTGACGCCCATGCTCTGGCGGATGTCGACCCTGTTCGTGCGCACCCTCCGCGAGGACCCGGCCGACGCCGAGGTCCCCAGCCACAAGCTCCTCGTGCGGGCCGGCTACATCCGCCGGACCGCGCCCGGCATCTACACGTGGCTGCCGCTCGGGCTGCGCGTGCTCGCCAAGGTCGAGCAGGTCATCCGCGAGGAGATGGACGCGATCGGCGCGCAGGAGGTGCACTTCCCGGCGCTGCTGCCGCGCGAGCCCTACGAGGCGACGAACCGCTGGACCGAGTACGGGCCGAACCTCTTCCGCCTCAAGGACCGCAAGGAGGCCGACTACCTCCTCGCGCCCACGCACGAGGAGATGTTCACGCTCCTGGTCAAGGACCTGTGCTCGAGCTACAAGGACCTGCCGCTCGCGCTCTACCAGATCCAGACGAAGTACCGGGACGAGGCCCGCCCGCGCGCCGGCCTGCTGCGCGGCCGTGAGTTCGTCATGAAGGACGCCTACTCGTTCGACGTCGACGACGCCGGGCTCGAGGCCTCCTACCAGCGCCAGCGCGAGGCCTACCAGCGGATCTTCGCCCGGCTCGGCCTCGACTACGTCGTCGTCGCGGCCATGTCGGGCGCGATGGGCGGCTCGCGCAGCGAGGAGTTCCTCACGCCGACGCCGATCGGCGAGGACACGTTCGTCCGCTCCCCGGGCGGGTACGCGGCGAACGTCGAGGCCGTGACCACGCCGGCGCCCGACCCGATCCCGTACGACGACGCCCCCGCGGCGCACGTCGAGGACACCCCGGACACCCCGACGATCGAGTCGCTGGTCGCCCTCGCGAACGAGCGCTACCCGCGCGCGGACCGGCCGTGGACCGCGGCGGACACCCTGAAGAACGTCGTGCTCGCGCTCGACCACCCGGACGGCACGCGCGAGGTGGTCGTCGTCGGGCTGCCGGGCGACCGCGAGGTGGACCTCAAGCGCGCGGAGGCGTCCTTCGCGCCCGCCGAGGTCGCGCCCGCGACCGACGCCGACTTCGCGGCGCACCCCGAGCTCGTGCGCGGCTACATCGGGCCGGCCGTCGTCGGCGCCGCGAACACGGGCCGCGAGGACGCCGTGCGCTACCTGCTCGACCCGCGCGTCGTCGCCGGCACCCGCTGGATCACCGGCGCGAACGTCGAGGGCAAGCACGTCTTCGACCTCGTCGCCGGGCGGGACTTCACCGGTGACGGCACCGTCGAGGTCGCCGAGGTGCGCGCGGGCGACCCGGCCCCCGACGGCTCGGGCCCGCTCGAGCTGGCCCGCGGCATCGAGATGGGCCACATCTTCGCCCTGGGCCGCAAGTACTCCGAGGCGCTCGGCCTCAAGGTGCTCGACGAGAACGGCAAGGCCGTCACCGTGACGATGGGCTCGTACGGCATCGGCGTCTCGCGCGCGGTCGCGGCGCTCGCCGAGGCCAACCACGACGACGCCGGGCTGGCCTGGCCGGCGCCCGTCGCCCCGGTGCACGTGCACCTCGTCGCGACGGGCAAGGACGACGCGGTCTTCCACGCTGCGGCCGAGCTGGCCGCCGAGCTGCACGGCGCGGGCGTCGAGGTGCTCTACGACGACCGCCCGCGCGTGTCGCCCGGCGTGAAGTTCGCCGACGCCGAGCTCATCGGCGCGCCCGTGCTGGTCGTCGTCGGCCGCGGGCTCGCCGAGGGCAAGGTCGAGGTGCGGCTGCGCCGCGCGGCCGACGCCGAGGCCCTGGGCGTCGAGGTGCGCGACGGCCGGCCGGTCGCCGAGCAGGTGCCGGTGCACGACGCCGCGCACCGCGTCGAGGACCTCGTCGCCACGCTGCTCGAGCGCTGAGCTCCGCTCAGGCGCGCTCGGGCAGCCCCGGGAAGGCCGGGACCGGCGCGCCCGCGGCCACCGCGCGCCGCACCTGCTCGGCGACCGCGTCGAGCAGGGGGCCGCGCTCGCCCGGGGCGGCGTCGGCCACGAGCGTCGCGTAGACGACGGCGAGGTCGGCCTCGAGGCCCTCCGCCACGGCGACGGCGGCCTCCGGCGTCACGGTCGCGCCGGTGAGCTCGGCGGGGAGCCCGTACGCGCTCGCGCGCGGGTCGTCGGCGGTGCCCGCGAGCCCGGCGGCCTCGGCCCACGCCTGCGCGCGCTCGCGGTGCAGGACGGCACGCTCGGCCGCCGCGGTGCGCGCCGGCTCCGCCGACCGGGCCGCGACGACCTCCCAGACCATCCCCAGCGCGTCCTCCGACTGCACGACGGCGGCCGCGGCGTCGGGCGCGAGGCCCGCCGGGAGCTGCTCGGGCACGGTGAGCTCGCGGGGCTGGCGGCTCCCACCGGTCGCCGCGGCGAGCTGCTCGGCGAGGAGCCCGCGGCTGACGGCCACCGCGGCGAGGAGGCGGGCCAGGTCGCCGTCGGCGACGGCGTCGGCGTCGCGCGCGGCGGCGGCCGCGGCCTCGTCGAGGCGGGCGAGCACCGCGGCGGCGTCCGGTGTCGGCGGCGGGGTGGCCGGCGCCGACGGGCCTGCGGGGGACGGGGAGGGGGACGGGGCGGGGGACGGGGCGGGCGAGGCGCCGTCGGGGAACATCTCGTAGACCCCGCCGAGGGCCGTCGCGTGGGCCTGGGACGCCTCGGCGACACCCACGAGCACGGCCGCGAGCTCGACGGGCTCGCCCTCGGCGGCCGCGGTGGCGAGCTCGGCGAGCGCCACGGCGTCGCGCGCCGTCGCGTCCCGCACGAGCTCGACGGCGTCCGGCGTCGGCGTGGGCGGCGGCGGGGTCTCCAGGCGCAGCCCGCAGCCGCCCGTGGCGGCCACCGCGGCGGCCAGCAGCAGGGACG
>JAAZAC010000142.1 GCA_012514545.1 Actinomycetales bacterium
ACCTCGACGAGTTCTCGCCGGTGAGCCCGGACCTCGCCCAGCGGGCGGTCGGCGTGCACGTCGCGACGCCGGTCCCCGAGGGCGGCTTCGCGCCGGGCGCGTCGGTGACGGTCGAGCTCTCCTCGCTGCTGTTCTCGGCGGGGGAGCCGCAGGGCGACGAGGTCGTCCTGACGGTCGGCGACACCGAGGTCACGGCGGCCATCGACCCGACGGTGGTCGACGCCACCGACGAGGTCGGCCGGGCGAGCGTGACGTTCACGATCCCGGCCGACGCCGCGGCGGGCGACCTCGTCGTCGGGGTGAGCGTGCCGAGCACGGGGACGGCGACGTCGTTCACCGTCCCGGTCGCCGCGCCCGCCGGCGGCCCGGCGTGCGTCGTCGAGTACGACGCCGTGCGGGTGCTCGGGCTCCTCGTCGGCGGGGTCCGGATCACCAACACCGGCACCGAGCCGTTCGCGCCGTGGACCCTCACGTGGTCCTACACGCGGGGCGAGCAGGCCGGGATCGGCATCGGGGCGAGCATCAGCCAGAAGGGCGCGAACGTGACCGCGCGCGGCACGATCCTCAACCCGCGCATCAACCCCGGTCGGTCGACGGCGTTCGCGTTCCTCGGGCTCGCGCCCAGGAGCACCGTCGCGCCGACGTCGTTCCAGCTCAACGGCATCGACTGCACGGTCGAGTGACCGGGGCCCCGGGCGGGGCGGCCGCGTGCCGCCCCGCCCGGGTCACCTAGCATCGGGGGCGTGAGTCACCCCGACGAGACGCCGGACGGGACCCCCGACGGGACTCCCGAGGGCGAGACGCCGGTCGCCGACGTCGCGCGCGTCCGCCGCGCGCCCCGGTACCGCGCCTTCGTGTGGACCGGCGTCCTGCTGGGTGTCCTCGTCGCGCTGGTGCGCTTCGCCGTCGTCGGCACCGGGCACGTCGGGGCGGCGCTGCTCGGCCTGGTCGTCGCGGCCGGCGTCGGCGCGCTCCTCGGCACGCTCGTCGCCGTGCTCGCCGACCGCCGCGCCTCTTGACCTGCGTCAAGGCGGCGCCCGCGCCCCGTTCCTAGCGTCGTCGGCGACCGGCCCACCCGAGGCCGCCGACGAGAGGAACGACCATGCGCACCGTCCTGCGGAGCACCGAGCTCACCTGCCCGTCCTGCGTGGCGAAGATCGAGCGCCGGCTCACCGCCCTCGACGGCGTCACGTCCGCCGCCGTCCACGTCACCACCGGCCGGATCGTCGTCGAGCACGACGGCGTGCCCGACGACGCGCTCGTCGCCGCCGTCGCCGAGGCCGGCTACCGCGCCTCGCCCGCCCGGGCGGCCGTCCGATGAGGGCCGCCTGGGCGAGCGGCGCCCTCATCGCCGCGTCCGCGCTCGCGGGCCTCGTCTCGGCGCCCGCGCGCATCGCGCTCCTCGTGGCCGCCGCGGTCGTCGCCGGCGCGCCGATCGTCCGCCGCGCCGTGCTCGGCCTGCGCCACCGCACGGTGGGGATCGAGCTCCTGGTGACGATCGCCGTCGTCGGGGCGCTCGCCATCGGCGAGGTGTGGGAGGCGGCCGCCGTGACGTTCCTGTTCGCGGTCGGCGGGGCGCTCGAGGCGAGCGCGCTCGCCCGGACCCGGCGGGCGGTGGGGGCGCTCGTCGACCTCACGCCGCGGGAGGCGGTCGTGCTGCGCGACGGCGAGCAGGTCACGGTCCCCGCCGACGAGGTCGCCGTCGGCGAGACGGTCGTGCTCAAGCCGGGCGCGCGCGTCCCCGTGGACGGCGAGGTGCTCGACGGCGCGGTCGTCGTCGACGAGTCGACGGTCACCGGCGAGTCCGTGCCCGTCGAGCGCGCGGCCGGCGCACCCCTCATCGCGGGGACCGTCGTCGCCTCGGGCGCCGCGCACGTGCGCGCCGCGGGCGTCGGGCCGGACACGATGCTCGCCCGCGTCATCGAGCTCGTGGAGGAGGCGCAGGAGCACAAGGCGCCCGCGCAGGCGGCGATGGAGCGCTTCGCGCGCGTCTACACGCCGGCGGTCGTCCTGCTCGCGGCCGTCGTCGGCGTCCTCGGGGACGTGCGCGCCGCGCTCACGCTCCTCGTCATCGCCTGCCCCGGCGCGCTCGTCATCTCCATGCCCGCCGCGCTCGCGGCCGGCATCGGTGCGGCGGCGCGGCGCGGCGTCCTCGTCAATGGCGGGCGGTACCTCGAGGCGGCCGCCCGGCTCGGCGTCGTCGCGCTCGACAAGACCGGCACCCTCACCACGGGCCGCCTGGTCGTCGCCGACGTCCTCCCCACCGCCGACCTGGCCGCCGACGACGTGCTCCGCTGGGCCGCGACCGCCGAGACCGCGTCCGAGCACCCGGTCGCCGCGGCCGTGCTGCGCGCCGCGGCCGACCGCGGCCTGCCCGTGCCCGGGCGGGTCGACGCGGCCGAGCCGCTCGCGGGCCTCGGCGTGCGTGCGGAGTGGCGGGGCCGGGCGGTGCAGGTGGGCAGCCCCCGCTTCCTCGCCGACCTCGCCGGCGCCGACGCCGCGGCCCCCGTCGCGGCCGCGCAGGCGGCGGCCGGCCGCACCCCGCTCGTCGTCGCGCTCGACGGCCGGGTGGTCGGCGTCGTCGGCGTCGCCGACGCGGTGCGCCCGGAGGCCGCCGCCGCCGTCGCCGCCCTCCGCCGCGCGGGCGTGCGGCACGTCGCGATGCTCACGGGCGACGACCCCCGGGTCGCGCGGGCGGTCGCCGCGCAGGTGGGGATCGACGACGTCCGCGCCGGGCTGCTGCCCGCGGACAAGCTCGCCGCGGTCGCCGACCTGCGTGCTCGGGGCCCGGTGGCGATGGTCGGGGACGGCGTCAACGACGCCCCCGCCCTCGCGACCGCCGACCTCGGCATCGCCATGGGCGGCGGGGGCACCGCCGTCGCCCTGGAGACCGCCGACGTGGCGCTCATGACCGACGACCTGGGCCGGCTGGCCGAGCTCGTCCGCCTCGCGCGGCGCACGCGCCGGGTGCTCGTGCAGAACGTGGTGGTGAGCCTCGCGACCGTCGCGGCGCTGCTCGTCGGCGCGCTCGGCGGGCTGAGCATGGGGCACGGCATGCTCGTGCACGAGGCGTCGGTGCTCGTCGTCGTCGTCAACGCGGTCCGGCTGCTCCGCCCGGCCCGTCCGCGCCCGGTCCAGCCCCCGGGCACCGCTCCGGCGGCGCCCGGCGCGTGTGCCACCATGGGCGAGTGCCTCGTGGTGACGGCCGACTGAGCCACGACCTCCTGCCCGGCGAGAAGGGGCCCCAGGACGCGTGCGGCGTCTTCGGGGTCTGGGCCCCGGGCGAGGAGGTGGCGAAGCTCACCTACTTCGGCCTCTACGCGCTGCAGCACCGCGGCCAGGAGTCCGCCGGGATCGCCACCTCCAACGGCGAGCAGGTCCTCGTCTACAAGGACATGGGCCTCGTCTCCCAGGTGTTCAACGAGGCCGCGCTCAACGCGCTCACCGGGCACATCGCCATCGGGCACACGCGCTACTCGACGACCGGCGCGACCACGTGGGAGAACGCCCAGCCCACCCTCGGCCCCACCGCGGGCGGGACGGTCGCCCTCGGGCACAACGGCAACCTCACGAACACGGCCGAGCTCGTCGAGCTCGTCGCGGAGCGCTACGGCGCCACGGGCCGGCGCGCCGTCGGGCGGTCGACGAGCGACACCGCGGTGCTCACCGCCCTCCTCGCCGGGGACCCCGACCGGACGCTCGAGGCCACGGCCCTCGAGGTGCTGCGGCGGCTGCGCGGCGCCTTCTCCCTCGTCTTCATGGACGAGCGCACGCTCTACGCGGCGCGCGACCCGCACGGCGTCCGGCCCCTCGTGCTCGGGCGGCTCGAGCGCGGCTGGGTCGTCGCCTCGGAGACCGCGGCCCTCGACATCGTCGGCGCCGCGCTCGTGCGCGAGGTCGAGCCCGGCGAGCTCGTCACGATCGACGCCGAGGGGCTGCGCAGCCGCCGGTTCGCGCCCGCCACGCCCCGCGGCTGCTCGTTCGAGTACATCTACCTCGCCCGCCCGGACACGACGATCGCGGGCCGGTCCGTGCACGCCGCCCGCGTCGAGATGGGCCGGACGCTCGCCCGCGAGCACCCCGTCGAGGCGGACATCGTCATCCCCGTCCCCGAGTCCGGGACGCCCGCCGCGATCGGCTACGCCGCCGAGTCGGGCATCCGGTACGCGCAGGGGCTCACCAAGAACGCCTACGTCGGGCGCACGTTCATCCAGCCGTCCCAGACGCTGCGCCAGCTCGGCATCCGGCTCAAGCTCAACCCGCTCCGCGAGGTCATCCGCGGGCAGCGGCTCGTCGTCGTCGACGACACCATCGTGCGCGGCAACACGCAGCGGGCCCTCGTGCGGATGCTGCGTGAGGCCGGCGCCGCCGAGGTGCACATCCGGATCTCCGCGCCCCCGGTCCAGTGGCCCTGCTTCTACGGCATCGACTTCGCCTCGCGCGCCGAGCTCATCGCGACCGGACTCACGGTCGAGGAGGTGTGCCGGTCGATCGGCGCCGACTCCCTCGGGTACCTGTCGCTCGAGGGCATGATCGCCGCGACCGAGCAGCCCGCCGCGCGCCTGTGCACGGCGTGCTTCACGGGGGAGTACCCGATCGAGCTCCCC
>JAAZAC010000143.1 GCA_012514545.1 Actinomycetales bacterium
GAGATCGTGTCGGCGAGCACGGTGACCGGGGACGCGGACGCCGTCGTGCACGTGCGGGCCCGCGACATGGCGCACCTCGAGGACGTCGTGGAGCGGATCAACGCCGAGCCGTTCGTCGTGCGGACGCGCTCGAGCGTGGTCCTCACGCCCCTCGTGCGCCGCCCGGACGTGCCCGGCCCGGCGTCCTGAGGGCCCCCTCGGCAGGGCTCGCTCGAGGGCTCACTCGGCCGGGGGCCCGCCCTCCGCCGGCTCCTGCCCCTCGCGCTCCTCGTCGCGGCAGCGCGTCGTCACGACCATGACCGGGCACACCGCGTGGTGCAGCACGGCCTGGCTGGTCGAGCCGAGCAGCAGGCCCGCGAAGCCGCCGCGGCCGCGCGAGCCGACGACGACGAGGTCCACCGCCGTGGAGAACTCCGTGAGGAGCTGGGCGGCCGTGCCGTCGAGCACGTGGCGGCGCACGTGCAGGTCGCGGCCCGCGAGCGCCCGGTCCACGACGACGTCGAGCCCCTCGCCGACGTCGCGCAGCACCGCCTCGTGGTCGACGGCGCTCGGCAGCCACGCGAGGTAGCTCGTGTTCACCGTGACCGGCACCGCCGCGAGCGCGGTGAGCTCGGCGCCCCACGCCTCGGCCTCGCGGATCGCGCGCTCGAGCGCGATCTCCGCGGCCGGCGACCCGTCGATCCCGACGACGATCCGGCGCACCGGCAGGTGCAGGGCCGTGCCGTCCTCCTGCTTCTCGTCCCCGGCGGACGCGCCGGTCCGGTCGTCCCGGCGGTACGGGACGACGACGGTCGGGCAGTGCGCGTGCGCGGGCAGCGCCGAGGACACCGTGCCGAGCAGCCGCTCGGCGAACCCGCCGCGGCCGCGCGTCCCGACGACGACCATCGCCGCCTCGCGGGACAGCTCGACGAGCACGGCTGCGGCGTCCCCCGTCGCGACGGCCGACGTCGTGCGCAGCCCGCGGGGCGCGACGCGCGCGAGCGCCTCGTCGAGCACGGCGCGGGCGCCGTCGGCGATCGCCGTGTCGTCGAGGGCGGCGTACCCGCCGTCGAGCGCGGCCGCCGTGAACGTCGGCACCGAGTACGCGCAGACGAGGTGCAGCCCGAGGCCGTGCACGTGCGCGTAGGCGGCCGCCCAGTCCAGGGCCGCCAGGCTCGGCGGGGATCCGTCGACTCCGACCAGAACGACGTCGTGGTGGGTCATCGCTCCTCCCTCGCAGGCGACACCCCCAGTCTCTCGCACCCGGGCGGTTCCGACCATGGTCGGGCGCGGGCGCGCCGTCGGGGCCCTACGCCGCGTCGAGGAGGTACTGGTGCCAGGAGGGGTGCGGCCGCACCGACGCCGCGAGGAGCGCCGTGCCGCCGCGCGGCACCGTCGGTGTGACGAGCAGCGACCAGCCCAGCTCCGACAGGAGGCGGTCGGCCTTGTGGTGGTTGCACCGCGAGCAGGCCGCCACGACGTTCGTCCAGTCGTGGACGCCGCCGCGCGAGCGCGGGTGGATGTGGTCGACGGTGTCGGCCGGGCCGGCGCAGTAGCCGCAGCGGAAGCCGTCGCGCTGCAGCACCGTGCGCCGGGTGGGCGGCACCACCTTCCGGTACGGCACGTGCACGTACCGGGTGAGGCAGAGCACCTGGGGCCACGGCAGCGCGAGGCTCTCCGAGCGCAGCATGCGGCCGTCGGACTCCAGGACGACCGCCTTGCCGCTCAGCACGAGCGACACCGCGCGGTGCAGGCTGACGACGCAGAGGGGCTCACGACTGGCGTTGAGCAGGAGCGACCGGCGTGGGACGGCGGGATGGTGACCCTCCGAGGCGGACTGGCTGTCCACCCGGGGGGCCTGGGCGTGTGTGGGTCGCACGGTGGGCCTCCGGTGTCGGGGACCCGGCTGGCTGCAGGGTCCTGACGCACGGCCAGAGTACGCGACGCGGCGGCGAACACCGCCGGAATACCCGCCGGGGGATGCACGACGGCCCGCGGAGTCCTCCGCGGGCCGTGCCGTGGGTGCGGGCTCGGGGCTCAGCCGGTGACCCGGACGAACACCGGGTTCGACTGCCAGATGCCCCGGAACTGGATCGTCTTGCCCGGACGCGGGGCGTCGATCTGGAGCCCGTCGCCGGCGTAGATCCCGACGTGCCCGGGCGAGACGATGATGTCGCCCGGCAGGGGCTCGGTGACCCGGACGCCGACGTTGTAGTACGCCCCGGAGCTGCGCGGCAGGGAGATGCCGAGCTGCGCGTAGACGTACTGCACGAAGCCGGAGCAGTCGAAGCCGTCCGGCGTGCTGCCGCCGTGGACGTACGGGACGCCGACGTAGCGGGCCGCGATCTCGAGGACCGCGTTGCCGGCCACCGACTGCGGGATGGCGTTGTTGGCCCGGGCCGAGCGCGAGACCTGCGTGCCGCTGCTGGTGCGCCGCACGACGGGCTTGGGCTTCGGGTTCGCCGTGACCGTGATCTGCGGGGCGTCGAACGCCCAGGCCTCGACCGTGGTCGGCACCGAGACGACCGGCGACGTGGCCAGCGCGGCGCGGGCCTCGGCGGTCAGGGCGGCGACGTCGACCGGCGGCAGCGCGGACGCGGGGCCCTCGGCCGGGGCGCCCGCGGCGGGCACGGCGATGCTCGTGAGGGCCAGGCCGCCCGCGGCACCGACGACGGCGGAGCGACGGCCGACGGCGGCCATGCTCGTCGCGGCGGCGGCGGCGATGTCGTCCAGGGGGGTCAGCGGTCGACAGTCTGCGCGATGCCTGGCGCGATGTGAGTCGGTCATACGTCTCCAGCGCCTGCGAGGTGAGCTGTCGGGTTCGGGTGGGAGATCACCCGGCCCCGGTCGCTTTCGCTCCCGGGACTTCACCCCTAGGGCGCCTCAGCGCCCGAAGTGGTTCCCCCGCTCCTGCCATGCGAGTCGTACGGACCTGGAGGCGGTGGCAGGACTCGGCGTCCGCCCCAGCACTTCCCGGAGGAGGGTTCCGCGAAGCGCTTCGCACAGTACCCGACGCTTTCGGCGAATGTCACGTTGTGGTTACGACGCGGGTCCCGGGGGTTCCGGCACGGCGCGGTCGTGACGCGGTCGAGGGCGACACCGGGGGCCCGCGACAGGGCCCTTGGTCCCGGTTCGGGCGGGATTCGGGCAGGATTCGGCCGGGATCGGGCGGGTCCCGGGGTGTGTCGAACGCCTCAGCCGAGGGGCGCGACGAAGACGTGCCGGGCGATCTCGTCGGGCAGGTCGAGGACGACGCCGGTCCCCTCCCGCGCCACGGTGACCTGGCCGGCGTCGGACCGGACGGTCACCTCGGCGTCGGGCAGCACGCCCGCGTCGCGGAGCTGCGCGAGCAGGTCCGGCTCCACCTGGACCGGCTCCCCGAGGCGCACGACGCGCGCCGCGCCCGGCGCGCCGTCGAGGCCGCGCGCGAACGCGGTGAGCGACTCGACGCCCGCGAGGAACGCCTCGGCGGGCTCGTGCTCGCCCAGCTCCTCGAGCCCCGGGATCGGGTTGCCGTACGGCGAGCGCTGCGGGTGGTCGAGGAGCTCGACGAGCCGCTGCTCGACCCGGTCGCTCATGACGTGCTCCCAGCGGCACGCCTCGTCGTGCACGAACGGCCACTCGAGCCCGATGACGTCGGTGAGGAGCCGTTCGGCGAGGCGGTGCTTGCGCATGACCCGGGTGGCGATGCGCCACCCCTCCGCGGTGAGCTCGAGGTGCCGGTCGTCGTTGACGACGACGAGCCCGTCGCGCTCCATCCGGCCGACCGTCTGGGAGACCGTCGGGCCGGAGTGCCCGAGGCGCTCGGCGATGCGCGCACGCAGCGGGACGATGCCCTCCTCGGCCAGCTCGTAGATGGTCTTGAGGTACATCTCCGTCGTGTCGATCAGGTCGCCGCTCACGCTGGCACTTCCTCCGCTCCTCGGGCTCGCGTCCAAGGTTACGGCCCCGTCGTGAGGAGGCGGCGGACGTCCCCGCGGCGGCCCGCCCCCGGCGCCTACAGTGGGGCCGTGATCGACCCGGACGCCATCGAGATCCCCGCAGCGCTCCTCCCGGCCGACGGCCGGTTCGGGTCCGGGCCCTCGAAGGTGCGGCCGGCCCAGGTCGAGGCCCTCGCCGCCGTCGGGCGCACCCTGCTGGGCACGTCGCACCGGCAGGCGCCGGTCCGCGGCCTCGTGCGCCGCGTGCGCGAGGGGCTCGCCGAGCTCTTCGCGCTGCCGGACGGCTACGAGGTCGTCCTCGGCAACGGCGGCACCACGGCGTTCTGGGACGTGGCGACGTTCGGCCTCGTCCGCGAGCGCGCGCAGCTGTGCGCCTTCGGCGAGTTCGGCACCTCCTTCGCGACGGCGGTGGCGGCCGCGCCGTTCCTCGCCGAGCCCGACGTCCGCGCCGCCGAGCCCGGCTCCCTCGCCCTGCCCGAGGCGGCGCCCGGCGTCGACGCGTACTGCTGGCCGCACAACGAGACGTCCACCGGCGTCGCCGCCCCCGTGCGCCGCCCCGCGGGCGCCGACGACGACGCGCTCGTCCTCGTCGACGCGACCTCCGGCGCGGCGGGGCTCCCGGTCGACGTCGGCGAGACGGACGTCTACTACTTCGCGCCGCAGAAGGGCTTCGCCTCCGACGGCGGCCTGTGGATCGCGCTCGCCTCGCCCCGCGCGATCGCGCGCGCCGAGGAGCTCGCGGCGGCCGGGCGCTGGACGCCCCGCTTCCTGTCCTTCCCGACGGCGCTCGCGAACTCGCGCCAGGACCAGACCCTCAACACGCCGGCGCTCGCGACGCTCGTGCTCATGGCCGAGCAGGTCGACTGGCTGCTCGACCACGGCGGCCTGGCCTGGGCGACGGCGCGGACCGCGGAGTCGGCCGCGCACCTGTACGGCTGGGCCGAGGCGCGCGACTGGGCGACGCCGTTCGTCGCCGACCCGGCCGCGCGCAGCCAGGTCGTCGGCACGATCGACCTCGACCCCGAGATCGACCACGCGGCGGTGTGCCGGGTGCTGCGCCGGCACGGGGTGGTGGACGTCGAGCCGTACCGCCGCCTCGGCCGCAACCAGCTGCGGGTCGCGATGTTCCCCGCGATCGACCCGGCGGACGTGCAGGCGCTCACCGCGTGCGTCGACCACGTGGTCGAGCGCCTGCGATGAGGCGCGCCGCGCGGCCGCGCGACCGGGCCTTCCGGCGGGACCGGCTCACCCTCACCCTCGACGGCGCGTTCGTCACGTGGGGGTGGTTCCTCTACGCGTTCGGCCCGATCGTGCCGGAGATCGCGCGCGAGCAGGACGTGTCGTTCGCGCTCGCCGGGCTGCACGGCACGGCGATGGCGCTCGGCTCGGTCGCGAGCGGCTCGATCACCCCCACGATCGCCCGGCGGTACGGGCGGCGGGTCCAGCACCTGCTCGGGACGGCGGCGATCGTCGTCGGCACCGTCGCGCTCGTGGCGGGGACCACCCTCGCGGCGACGCTGCCCGCGGTCTTCGTCCTCTCGCTCGGCGGCAACCTCACGCTGACGGCGGCGCAGCCCGCGCTCGTCGTGCACCACGGGTCGGCGGGGCCGTCCGCGGTGACCGAGGCGAACGGCATGGGGTCCGGCATCGGGATCCTCGCCCCGCTCGCGGTGGGCGTCGCCCTCGGCGCGGGGTGGGGCTGGCGGCCGGCGGTGGCGATCACGGTGCTCCTCGCCGTCGGCGTGGGCGTCGCGATGGCCACGCTGCGGGGCGAGCCGGCGCTCGACCGGCCCCCGCCCCCGCCGCCCGGCCGGGCCGCGGACGTCCGCTTCCCGCCCGAGCTGTGGTTCTTCTGGGCCTCGATGGTGTGCGGCTCCGCGATCGAGTTCTCGACGACGTTCTGGGCCGCCGACCTGCTGCAGACCCGGGCGGGGGCGTCGGTGTCCGTCGCGACCGCGGCCGTCACGGGCCTCATCGCGGGCATGACGGCGTCCCGCTTCGTCCTCGGGCCGCTCGCCGCGCGCAAGGCGCCGGAGAAGCTGCTCCTCGTCGGGTACGCCGTCGCCCTCGTCGGGTGGGGGCTGTTCTGGACGGCGACGACCCCGGTGGGCGCCGTCGTCGGGCTGACGGTCGCCGGACTGGGCTACGGGCCGCACTACCCGCTCTCGGTCGCGCTCGTGCTGCGCGCGGCCGGGTCGCGGCCCGACAAGGCCCAGGGCATCGCGTCGATCGGTGTCGGCGCCGCGGTGGGCGGCGCGCCCTTCGCGCTCGGGGCGCTCGCGGACGCCGTCGGGACGCACCGGGCGTTCCTCGTCGTCGCCGTGCTCATCGTCGCCGGGGGCGCGGCCGTGGCGCTCGGCCTGCGGGCCGTGCACCGCGGCCTGCGGCAGCGGGTCCTGCCTACGCTGCCGTGACGCGGTTCGCGGCCTCCTGGCCGCGCAGCGCGTCCTCGGCCTCGTCGCGGTCCACCGTGTGCCAGTGCACGGCCAGGTGGGGGCGCGTGCGCAGGCTGTAGCGGACCTCGACGGGCCAGTTGCGCAGCGCCCACAGGCCGGCCAGGCCGGCGGCGAGCAGCGCGCTGATCGCGCCGACCCCGATCGACCAGCGCGGCCCGAGCACCTCGGCGACCCAGCCGACCACGGGCGAGCCGATCGGCGTCGCGCCGAGGAAGACGAGGAGGTAGATCGACATGACCCGGCCGCGCATCGCGGGGTCGGTGGACATCTGGATCGTCGCGTTGGC
>JAAZAC010000144.1 GCA_012514545.1 Actinomycetales bacterium
GCCTACGGCCGCGCCATCGACCTCAACCCCGTGGAGAACCCGTACGTGCTCGGTTCCCACGTCGGCCCGCGGGCGGGCCGCGCCTTCGCCTCCCGGCCGGACGCGCCCGGCGTCGTGCACGCCGACGACGCCGTGGTCCGCGCCTTCGCCGCGGAGGGGTGGCAGTGGGGCGGGTACTGGGACTCGCCGACGGACTACCAGCACTTCTCGACGACGGGGCGGTGATCCCGCGCCGCGGGGCCCCCGCCCGTAGGGTGCGGACATGCCTGTCCGGTCGCCCGCGCGTCCGCGCGCCCTGCACCCGGCGACCGCGGCCGCGCGCCTCGCCCCGGTGCCCGCCCTGGCCCTCGTCCTCGCCGTCGGACTGGCCGCGTGCTCGGGGGAGGGCCCCGCGCCCGACGACCCGTCCCCGACGCCGACGGCGACCCCGGAGCCCGGGCCGACCCTCCCGGCGCCGCCGCCCCTCGGCCCGCTCGAGGAGTACCTCGGCTTCGGGGACACGGTGCGGACGGCGGAGGAGTGGGTCGCGCAGATCACCGTCCGCGAGAACCTCGTCGCGGTCTGCATGGCGGAGCAGGGGTTCGAGTACGTCCCCCAGGTGCCGAGCGTGGACCGGATCACCTACCTCGACGGGCCTGTGCAGGGCACGCGCGAGTTCGTCGAGCGGTGGGGCTACGGGTTGTGGTCCTCGCCGCCGGGCGGGTCCGGCGGCGGCTTCACCTACACGGCCGCCGAGGACCCGAACTGGGCGCGGGTGGAGGAGATGAGCGAGGCGGGTCGCGCGGCCTATCTCACGGCGCTCTGGGGGCCGGTGACGGAGTCCTCCGCCGACGGGTCGGAGACCCGCGAGGGCGGCTGCGCGGACGGCGTCCTCACGGCGGCCGGGCCGGAGGCGGCGTTCCTGGCGGGCGTGCGCGACGAGGCCTACGCGTTCCTCGAGGCGCTGAACGCCGACCCGAGGTTCGCCGAGGTGGACGCCGCGTGGGCGTCGTGCATGGCCGACCGCGGCTTCGCGTTCGCGAACCCGTTCGCCGCGCAGCAGCAGTTCATGGACGAGCTCGACGAGGAGGTCGCCGACGGCGTGCTGAGCCCGGTCGTGGCTGCCGAGCGGGCGCCGGAGGAGGTGCGGGTCGCCGTCGCGGACCTCGACTGCCAGGAGGCGACCGACTGGGTGGCCCGGCACCGGGCGATCGAGATCGAGCTCCAGCAGGAGTACGTCGAGGCCCACCGGGCCGACCTCGAGGCGCTCGCCGCCGCCCTCGCCGGGACGCCCGGCCCCTGACCCGACCTCTCCGGCCCCTCCCTTCCGCGAGCTCGAGACCTTGCGGCGAGGTCGAGCGACCTCTCGAACACGCCGGGAGCTCGAGCCCGGCGTGGGGGGCGGCCGGGCGGCTCAGTCGGCCGGGTCGGGCACGGCGTGCGGCAGCCGGCGCAGCAGCGCCGCCTCCTGCTGCGCCCGCTGGGCCTCGGCGACCGCGTGCCGGTACTCGCGGTCCCGGCGCTCGGCGAGCACGGCGGCGATGAACCGCTCGGGGTGCGTGCCGACCGGCGGGCCCGGCGCGACGTAGCGCTCCATCTCGGCGGCGATCTCCTGGCCGAGGCGCATCCGCGACGTGGGGTGCAGCATGGCGGCCCGGCCGAGCAGCTGCCGCGCCCGCAGCGCGAGCCCGTCCGGGAGGCGCCGGATGTCGGCGTGGCGCGCCCAGCGGGCGAGCTCGGGCGGCATGACGATCGGCGGCATCGCCCGCTGCCCGCCGCGGACCCGGACCGCGTACGTGCCCGCGAGCATGTCGCCGAGCCGCTTGCCCCGCGGGTGGACCATCGACGCGACGAGCGCGACGCAGCCCACCGTCAGGTAGATCTCGAAGAGGGCGACCAGCCCCCGCACGAACGCGTGCCGGAACCGGACGGGGCCGCCGTCGTCCCGGACGATGCGGATCCCGGTGGCGAGCTTGCCGAGCGAGCGGCCGCGGGAGAGCGTCTCGACGGTGACCGGCACGGCGAGGAGGACGAGCGCCGTCACCGCGACGCCCAGCGCGGCCCCGACCGCCGGGTCGGCGCTGACGCCGACGGTGTTCGCGACGACGGTGAGCGCCAGCAGGGCGGCGTAGATGATCGTGACGTCGAGGAGCGCGCCGAGCATCCGCACCGCGAACGACGCCGGCCGGGCCTCGATCGCGACGCCCTCGCCGAGGAGGATCTCGTCGTCCTGCACGGCTCGGATCCTGCCACAGCGGGCCCGCGCCCGGGCCACGGAGCCCGGTGGCCTGTGGCAGGCTGACCGCCGTGGATCTCGACGCCTTCGCCGCGGTGCACTCCGGCACGTGGGCGCGGCTCGAGGAGCTCGCCAAGCGCCGGGACCTCACGGGCGCCGAGGTGGACGAGCTCGTCCGGCTCTACCAGGTCGTGGCGACCCACCTGTCGACGGTCCGCTCCGTCGCGCCCGACCCCGCCGTCGTCGGGCGGCTCTCGGACGTCCTCGGGCGGGCCCGCGCGACGATCGCCGGCGCGCACGACCCGTCCGTCACCGACGTCGCCCGCTTCTTCCGCCTGGCGCTGCCGGCCGCGCTGTACCGGATCCGGTGGTGGACGCTCGGGGTCGCGCTCGCGTTCGTCGCTCTCGGCGCCGTCGTGGCCGTGCACATGCTGACGACGCCGGGTGCGATGGAGCTCGCCGGCACCCCCGAGGAGCGGGCGCAGTACGCCGAGGTGGCGTTCGAGCAGTACTACAGCGAGCACCCGCACGGCAGCTTCGCCGCGATGGTGTGGACGAACAACGCGTGGGTGGCGACGCTCTGCGTGGCGCTGGGCATCTCCGGCGTCGGGACCGCGGCCGTCCTGTTCTTCAACGCCGTGGCGGTCGGCTCCTCGGCCGCGGTGATGGCCGAGGCCGGCTACCTCGACCTGTTCTTCCAGCTCATCCTCCCGCACGGGCTGCTCGAGCTGACCTGCGTGTTCGTCGCGGCCGCCGCGGGGCTGAAGCTCTTCTGGTCGTGGGTCGACCCGGCCGGCCGGCCGCGCGGGCGGGCCGTCGCGGAGGAGGGGCGGGCGCTCGTCACCGTCGTGCTCGGCCTGGCGCTCGCGCTCGGGGTGTCGGGCCTCGTCGAGGGCTTCGTGACCCCGTCGTCGCTCCCGTGGCCGGCGAAGATCGCGGTCGGCGCGGTGCCGTTCGCCGCGTTCTGGGCGTACGTGCTGGTCCTCGGTCGGCGGGCGGTGCGCGACGGCGAGACGGGCGACGTCTCCGCCCGGCACTCCGCGGACGTGCTGCCGGTCGCCGCGTGATCGGGCACCGCGTGATCGGGCAC
>JAAZAC010000145.1 GCA_012514545.1 Actinomycetales bacterium
CGCGCGAACCCCGAGGTGCGGGTCGCCGTCGGCGGCGGGCCGGCCCTGCCGTACCGGGCGGGCGTGATGCCCGACGACGAGCGCGCCCGCTGGTGGCCCGTCATCACCGCCCGGCACCGCAACTACGCGCGGTACCAGCGGCGCACCGCGCGCGTGATCCCGCTCGTGGTGCTGGAGCCCGTCGCGGGCGCGGCGGTCGGCGACGCCGGTCCCGACGCCGTCCCGGACGCCGCTCCCGGCGTCACCGGCTGACCGGCGACGCGGGGCCGGGCCCCGCCGGGCCTCCCCGCGCCGTCGGCGGCGGGACTAGCGTTCGACCATGGACCTCAGCGAGCTCTGGGATCTCATCGAGACGGCCCGCGAGGAGGCCGACGACCCCGACGACGCCGACTCGGTCGCCGCGGCCCTCACCCGGGCGCTGTCGGAGACGCGGCCCGAGACCATCGAGGAGTTCGACGAGGCGATCGGGCGCCTCGTCGCGGAGTCGTACCGGACCGACCTGTGGGCGGCCGCGTACCTCATCAACGGGGGCGCGTCCGACGACGGCTTCGACTACTTCCGCGGCTGGCTCATCGCGCAGGGGCGCGACGTGTACGAGGCCGCGGTCGCCGACCCCGACTCCCTCGCCGACGTGCCCGCCGTGCGGGCCGCCATCGCCGACGGCGAGGAGCTCGAGTGCGAGACGATGCTCGGCGTCGCGTGGGACGCGTACGAGGCCGCCACCGGCGAGGAGCTGCCCGAGACCTCGGGCCGCGCGGCGCTGCCGCAGCTCGAGCCGATGTGGGACTTCGACGACGAGGACGAGATGCGCGTGCGCCTGCCCCGGTTGGCCGCGCTCGCCTACGACGCCTGACGACGCCGCCTGACGACGACGCCTGACGACGACGCCTGACGACGACGCGTCAGCGGGCCCAGCCGTCGCGGCGGGTCCACACGAGCAGGGCCCCGGCGGCGTGCCCCGCGTCCCAGTCGTCCCAGCCGGCGGCGATGCCCTCGACGTGCGGGGGCAGGTCCGCCGGGTCGACGGCCTGCCGCACGAGGTCCGCGACGAGCTCCACCGCGCCGTCGTGCCCGGCGTCGGCCAGGCCGCGCAGCGCGGGGCCGGGCGGCGACCACACGCGCGCGGCGGTCCAGAGGACCTCGGCGTCGTCGGCGTCGAAGCGCGCGGTGCCGGTGAGGGCGAGGGCGACGGTCCCGCCGTCGTCGGGGTCGTCCTCGTCGAGCGCGCCCCACGAGGCGCCGGGCCCGAGGATCGCCGCCGGGTCCATGTCGAGCAGCCCGAACCAGAGCCCGCGCACGTCGTCGGGGATCGCGTGGCGGACCACGGACCACCACTGGGAGGCCACGCGGACGTCGGAGCTCCGGGCGGACCGGACGGGCATCGGCGCGGCTCCCTTCGGGTGGGGCGGGGCGGTGGGCGGTTCGGGCGGTACGGGTTCGGGCGGTACGGGTCGGTCTGGGCCGGATCGGCCGGGTGCAAGCGGAAGTATCACCCGTGTCCCGGCCGCGGCCCCACACGCCACGGCGGATTTCGCCCGCTCGGCGCGCTCAGGCGTCGTCGCGGTCGCGCGTGCGGGCCGCCCGGGCCGCGCGGGCCGCCCGCGCCCGGTACCACCGCGGCAGGAGCCGGTGCGGCATGGGGAGGGCGAGCATCCCCCACAGCGCGAGCACGAGCCCGACCAGCGCGGGCGCCGCGAACCACAGCTTCCAGCGCTCGCCGCCGAGCGGCGCGAGCGCGGGGTCGTAGGTGAGCAGGGGCCACGCGGAGAGCAGCCCGAGCGCGATCCCCGGGAACACCGCCAGTGCGGCCCGGCGGTGCACCTCGTCGCCCGTCCACCAGCGGTCCCGCCCGGGCCGCGGCGCCGTCCGCCACCACAGGCACGCGGCGAGCAGCGCGACGCCGGCGAACGAGAGGGCGAGCTCCATGGCGCTCCCGGGGTCGGTGGTGGTCGGTCCTGTGCGGGCGGCCCTGTGCGGGCGGGTCGGCCGGTCGGCCGTGCGCAGTCGCAGTATCGCCCACGGCCACCCGTCCCCACGGCAAGGCGGGCCGGCGAGCCCGCGGCAGGGCGGGACGTGACCCCGCGCCGCGCGCGGTCCCGTCGCCTGCGGGCCCGCGAGGGACCTCGGCCTCACGCGCCGCCCCCCGGCGCCGGGTTCGATGGCGGCATGCCCACCGCACCCCGCCCGGCGTCGTCGGGCCCGACGGCGTCCTGCCCGCTCACCCTGTCGGCGGACGCCTTCGCCGCCATGCTCAACCTCGAGCTCGCCGACCACCCCGTCTACGACGGCCTCGAGCTGCAGTGGTTCGACGACCCGGACCACGGCACGGGCATGCTCGCGTTCCTCTCCCGCCGCGGCGACGGGGTCGTCGACTACTACGTCGACCCCGCGCTGCGCCTCGACCGCGCCGGCTACCACATCGGCGGCGGCACGGGCGCCTGGACGGAGACGACGTTCGAGGTCGCCCGCCTGCGCGTGGTGCCCGACGGCGTGGACGCCGAGGTGCGCTTCACCGACGTCGACGGGCGCCGCGTCCACGTCCGGGTCGACGACCGCGACGGCGAGCCCCGCCGTCGGGGGGCGCTGCTCGCACCGGTGAGCAGCGCGATCGAGGAGCCGACGTCGCTCATGGTCGTGTGGATGCCGTCGTTCGACCTCGTGCGCGCCACGCGCCGCCCGCCGCTCGTGCGGATCGACGGCGAGGACGCGGCGACCGGGCGGCTGCCCGGGCAGCGGCTGCACCGTCGCCACCTCGTCAAGTACGCGGCGCCCGTGGTGTCCGTGCTGGTGGGCCGGGACGCCGATGTCGGGGTCGGGCCCGCCGGCGTCGCCCCCGGCCCGGACGGGGTCGCCGTCGTCGAGGCGGGCGGGTGCGTCGCGCGGGTGGAGCTCACCCCGCCGTGGCCCGACGTCGTCGCCCTCGCCCCGGGGGACGCGCGCGAGGGCGCGTGGCGACTCCTCGTGGACGACGGCGTCGTGACGGGCGGGAGCTGGTTCGTGCGGCGCGCGGACGGCCGGGCCGAGCTGGGCGTGGACGTCACGGAGCGCTGGCGGCCGCGCGGGCTCACCGGGCTCACGCGCCTGGTGACGACGATCCTGCCGGTGTTCCGGACCTGGCCGACCACGTACCGCTGGCGCGGGGAGGCGGTGCTCGACGGCGCGCCGCGCGTCGAGGGCCGGTGGGAGCGGCTCGCGTCGCGCGGCGGCGAGGTGTACCGGCGAATGACCCGCTCGCGGGCCTGAGGGCACGAGGTCACGGGAGGCGCGCCCGGGCCGCGGGCGGCGCTATGCTTTCGAACGGACGTTCGAAGGAGTCGCGATGCCCCGGGCCACCTCCCGCGTCGTCGTGAACGCGGAGCGGCCGGCGACGGTGCCGGTCAAGCCGATGGGCAGCGTGCCCGTCATCGTGCACGTCGTGTGGTCCGACGGCGCGGAGGAGTGGCGGCCGGCGCGCGCGATCCGGTGGACGTCGACGCACGTCATGGTCGGCTGGCCCGAGGGCGACGGCCGCGCCGAGCGGCACGACGAGCGCTGGGAGTGGCTGCGCGCGCAGGACGTCATGCGGTCGGTGCGCTGGCTGGTTCCTCCGCAGCGGGCGTGACCTCGTCCGCGCCCGCGCTGCCCACGAGGGCGCGCGGCGGCAGGGCGCGGTCGATCGCCACGAGCACCAGGCCCAGCACGAGGAACGCGACCGAGTAGATGGCGATGTTGACGAGCAGCCCGCCCCAGCCGAGCTCGCCGAGGTCGACGAACGGGTACGGGTAGTGCGGCGTGGCGAGGATCTCCGCGCGGATCAGCGCGAACACCGCGTACGCGTAGAGGTAGCTCAGCCACGCGACGGCGTGCCGCCAGCGCAGGCGGCGGTGGGCGTCGCACAGCAGGAAGTCGACGACCGCGCAGACCGGCGTGATCTGGTGCTCGATCTGCGCGCTGGTCAGCCCGAGGAACGTGGCCGGCAGCGTCGGGTCGGGCGGGTCGAGCACGAAGTGCGCGACGAGGCCCGTGATCGCGAGGAACAGCGTGACCGCGCCCTTGAACCAGGCGGGCGGCTGGGCGATCCGCCACCGCTCGGGCAGGAGGCCGCCCTGCCGCAGCGACGCGAGCGCGCCCCAGACCATGACGACCGCGAGCATGAGGCCCGACTGGTTGGTGAAGTACACGAGGCCGTCGAGGTCGCCCTCGAGCCAGATCTCGTGCGTCGCGATGAGCGCGAGCAGGGCGACGGCGAGGCGGAACACGGCGACGACGACGTTCACGGCTGTCCTCCCGGGGGCGCGGCGCTGCGTGGCGGACAGAGTAGCGGCGGCCCGCGGCCGCGCCGAGCCCCGGGCCGAGCGTCGGATGAGCCCCGGGGCGGGCGCCGGGGGGCCCGGATGGGGCAACGGAAGAGGTCACGAAGCGGTCACGGCTGGGCATCAGTCCGGTGACGAGTGCCAGCGAAACGCCCGCTGAGGACGTCTACAGGGCAAGAGGCGCGTCGCCGACCGGCCGTCGGCGCGCGCGATGCCTCAGTGCGACGGATGATCGAGACGGCGACCGGAAAGGGGGCGCAGCGTGGACCGGCACCGGATGGCCTGGCTCGTGGCCGCGCCGCTGCTCTCCGCCGCCGGCGCGCTCGTGCTGGGCTCCGCGTGCGCGGCCGCCGCGGCCGTCGTCGTGACGCCCTACGGGACCGACGTCGAGGTGACCGTCAGCGGCGCCGGGCGCGAGCTCCTCGCGGCGGCCCTCGGCGAGCTCGACTCGCCGGTGCGGCTCATGCCGGTCGTCGTCGGCCTCGTCATCGCGGCGCTCGCGTGGACGGTGGGCCTGGGCGTCGGCGCCCAGGAGCTCTTCCCCCGCCGACGGCGGCTCGTCCCCGCGGCGGGCGCGGTGCTGCTGTCCGCGGCGGCGGGGTGGGTCGCGCTGGGCCTGCTCGCCGTCGGGACCGAGGCGCGCGAGATCGCGGTCGGCAGCGCGGCCGGCGCGATCGTGCTGGCGTGGGTCGCCGCCGGGCTCGTGGTGTTCCCGCTGGCGGGGCGCCACTGGCCGGAGGCGCCGCAGCGGCTGCCCCGCACGGGGACGGCGGGAGCGGCGCGACCGGCGCGGCTCCGATAGACGGCGGGTGCCGCGGGGAAGGAGGGCCCCGTGGTACCCGACGAGACGCGACGGCCCGGGCACCAGGCGCCCGGGCCGTCCGCTCGTCTTGGGGGTTGTGCGTGGGGGGAACTCGGCGCCGTCGGGCGCCCGGGGACCGGACGCCGTCGGGCGCGGGCGATCAGGACTCCGGGGTGTCCTCGGCGAGGATCCGGTAGAGCTCCTTGCGGGCGGTGGCGAGGATCGCCGCGGCCTTGGTGAGCTGCGCCGGCGTCCCGACGCGGGCGACCTGCGCGACGGCGTTGCGCGCCGCCAGCGCCTCCTGACGCAGCGCGAGCGCGGGCCCGAGGTCACCGGGCGCGGCCCAGGGCTCGCCCAGGGTCTCGCGGTTGGCCTCGACGTACGCGCGGCCGGCGTCGGTGAGGGCGGCGGTGCGCCGGCCCTCGACGGACGTGATGGTCACGAGCCCCTCGTCCTCGAGCGCCTGGAGCGTCGGGTAGACGGAGCCGGGGCTGGGCGTCCAGAAGCCCGAGCTGCGCTCGGAGATCTCCTGGATGAGCTCGTAGCCGTGGCGCGGCTGCTCGGCGAGCAGCACGAGGATCGCGGCGCGGACGTCGCCGCGACCGCGGCCGCGGCCGCGACCGCGCGGGCCGTACCCGGGGCCGAAGCCGCCGGGGCCGAAGCCGCCGGGGCCGAAGCCGCCGGGACCGAAGCGCCCGCGGCGGTGACCCCGGTGGTGGCCGAACGGGCCGTCCTCGGGCGGGTCGTGGTGGAAGGCGGGGCCGGCGAACGGGGCGCCGGGGAACTCGGGGCTGCCGGGGAAGCCGGTCGCCGCGTCGGGGGCGCCGCG
>JAAZAC010000146.1 GCA_012514545.1 Actinomycetales bacterium
ATGCCGACCCGGACGCTCATGAGCCGATTCTCCCCGATGAGTCCGCCGGGCGGCGCCGGTCGGTACGGGTGTCCCCTGGAGGGTCCCCACGACCGTCCCCGCGCACCGACCCGAGGAGTCCGCCATGGCCACGCGCCTCAACCCCTACCTGCACTTCACGGGCACCGCCCGGGAGGCGATCGCGTTCTACGCCTCCGTCTTCGGCGGCGAGCCGACCATCAGCACGTTCGGCGAGTACGGCCTGGGCGACGACACCGTCGCCGACCGGGTCATGCACGGCCAGCTCGACACGCCGTCCGGGCTGCTCCTCATGGTCTCCGACGCGATGCCCGACGACGTCGCCGACCACGGGGAGGGCACGATCTCCCTGTCGCTCAGCGGCGGCCCCGAGGACGCCGCGGAGATCCGCGGCTGCTGGGAGCGGCTGGTCGAGGGCGGGACCGTGGAGGAGCCGCTGGCGCAGGCCCCGTGGGGCGACACGTTCGGCATGTGCACCGACCGGTTCGGGACCCACTGGCTCGTGAACATCGGGGCCTGACCATCGGGGGCCGCGAGCGACGCCTGAGCCGCCCCCGGGGCCGCCGCCGCAGTGCTTGACTGGTGCTGCGGCGCGGGCAGGGTCGCCCCGCCGCCGAAGGAGGCCCGATGACCACCGCCGTCGCCCCCACCGGTCGGGTGACCACCGCGGGCCCGCGGCCGACGCGGACCGTCACCTCCCCCGTCGACGGGTCCGCGCTGGGCGAGGTCCCGGTCTGCACGCCCGACGACGTCGCGCTCGCGGTCGAGCGGGCCCGGGCCGCGCAGGCGGCCTGGGCGGCGCTGCCCGTGGGCCGCCGCGCCGCGGTCGCCCGCCGGTTCGCCGCGCTGCTGCTCGACCACGAGGAGGAGCTCCTCGACCTCATCCAGGCGGAGGCCGGCAAGGCCCGGCTGCACGCGTTCGTCGAGTTCGCCGACGTGCCGCTCACGGCGGCGTACTACGCGCGCACCGCGCCCGGCCTGCTGCGGCCGCGGCGCCGCCGCGGCGCGATCCCCGTGCTCACCCGCACGCTCGAGCACCGCCGGCCGGTCGGCGTCGTCGGCGTCGTCTCGCCGTGGAACTACCCCCTGACGCTGGCCGTCTCGGACGCGATCCCGGCCCTGCTGGCGGGCAACGGCGTCGTGCTCAAGCCGGACTCGGCCACCCCGCTCACCGCGCTGCGGGCGGTCGAGCTGCTCGCCGAGGCGGGCCTGCCGGACGGGCTGCTGGGCGTCGTCACGGGCCCGGGCGCCGAGCTCGGCCCGGCCATGATCGACCGGGTGGACTACGTGATGTTCACCGGCTCGACGGCGACCGGGCGCGAGATCGCCGCGCGGTGCGCCGCCCGGCTCATCGGCTTCTCCGCCGAGCTCGGCGGCAAGAACGCCGCGATCGTCCTCGACGACGCCGACCTGGCCCGCGCGGTCGAGGGCGTCGTGGAGTCGTGCTTCGCCGGCGCCGGGCAGGTGTGCGTGAGCATCGAGCGGCTCTACGTGACCGACGGCGTGTACGACGCGTTCGTGCCGGCGCTCGTCGACCGGGTGGCACGGATGCGCGTGGGGCCCGGCCCGGACTGGGACGTGGAGATGGGCTCGCTCGTCAGCGCCGAGCGGCTCGCCGCGGTCGCCGCGCACGTCGAGGACGCGGTCGCCAAGGGCGCCCGGGTGCTCGTCGGCGGGCACCCGCTGCCCGAGGCCGGCCCGTACTTCTACGCGCCCACCCTGCTCACGGACGTGCCCGACGACGCCCGGCTGGCCCGCGAGGAGACGTTCGGGCCGGTGGTGGCCGTCTACCGGGTGGCCGACGCCGACGAGGCGGTCGCCCGGGCGAACGACACCGAGTACGGGCTCAACGCGAGCGTGTGGTCCCGCCGGCACGGGCCCGCCGTGGCCGCCCGGCTGCGGGCGGGGACGGTGAACGTCAACGAGGGCTACGTCGCCGCGTGGGGCTCGCACGACGCGCCGATGGGCGGCATGGGGCAGTCCGGCGTCGGGCGGCGGCACGGCGCCGAGGGCCTGCTCAAGTACACCGAGGCGCAGACGGTCGCCCAGCAGCGCCTCCTGCCCGCGGCCCCGTCGGGGCCGCTCGCCGGGGCGCGCTACCCGGCGGCCATCCGGCCGTCCGTCCAGGTGCTGCGGAGGCTGCCGTGAGCGGCACGCGCCTGGCTGGCGCGCGGGTCCTCGTCACCGGCGGCGGCAGCGGGCTCGGCCGGCGGCTGGCGATCGGCGCGGCGCGGCGGGGCGCGACGCCCGTCGTCTGGGACCTGTCGGCCGAGCGGGCGCACGCGGTGCGGGACGACATCCGCGCGCACGGGCTCACGGCGGAGGCGCACGTCGTCGACGTCACCGACCGCGCGGCCGTGCGCGAGGCCGCGGCGGCCACGGGCGACGTCGACGTGCTGATCAACAACGCCGGGGTGGTCTCCGGGCGCCCGCTGCTCGAGACGCCGGACGCGGCGATCGAGCGGACGATGGCCGTCAACGTGCTGTCGCTGTACTGGGTGACGCGCGCGTTCCTGCCCGCGATGGTCGAGCGGCGGCGCGGCACCGTGGTGACCGTCGCGAGCGCGGCCGGGCTCGTCGGCGTCGCGCGGCAGACCGACTACGCGGCGAGCAAGTGGGCCGCCGTCGGGTTCACCGAGTCGCTGCGCGCCGAGATGCGGCAGGCGCGGACGGGCGTGCGGACGCTCGTCGTCTGCCCGTACTACATCGACACCGGCATGTTCGCGGGCGTGCGGACCCGGTTCCCGCTGCTCCTGCCGATCCTGCGCGAGGGCGACGTGGCCCGCCGGGTGCTCGACGCGATCGAGAAGGGGCGCCAGCGGCTCGTGCTGCCGCCGCTGGTCCGGGTGCTCCCGGCGCTGCGGCTGCTCCCCGTGCCCGCGTTCGACGCCGTGCTCGACCTCTTCGGCATCAACCGGGGCATGGACCACTTCACGGGGCGTCCGGGCGACCGGGCCTGAGCGCCACCTCGAACCACACCCGCTTCCCCGGGGCCCCGCCGGGGCGCGACGACACGCCCCAGGCGCGCGCCAGGGTGTCCACGAGCAGCACGCCGCGACCGCTGAGCGCGTGGCTCGCGGGGTCGAGGACGACCGGGGGGTCGGGGCTCGCGTCGTCGACGTGCACGCGCACGACGGCGCCCGCGCGCTCCACGCCGACGACCACCTCGCCGCCGGGCGGGCCGTGCCGCACGGCGTTCGTCACCAGCTCGGACGCGAGCAGCTCGACCACCCGCAGGGCCCCCGCCGAGGCGCCCGCGGCGGCGGCGCGCGCGGCCACCCAGCGGCGGGCACGCGGCACCGCGGAGAGCCGGGCCTCGAATCTCACGTCCTGCCTCCCGCCGCGCGCGTGGCGTCCAGCGTGCCCGGCCCTCCGGCGCCCTGCACCTCGGCGGGCGGGATGTGGTCGGATACGCGCATGACGTCCACCGCACCCTCCGCGCCGCACCCGGGCACCGGCGACTGGCGCCGGCCGCTGCCCGGCACTCCCCTGACCGTCACCGCGATCTGCGCCGGCGGCTCGCCGCTGGGCAGCCTGCCCCGCCTCTACGGGCGCGAGGTGCCCGCCGAGGAGGGGATCGCCGCCGCGAAGGCCGTCCTCGGCTCGCCCATCCGCTTCATCGACACGTCCAACGGCTACAGCGAGGGCGAGAGCGAGCGGCGGATCGGCGCCGCGATCCGCGAGGTCGGCGGGCTGCCGCCGGACGTCGTCGTGGCCACGAAGGTCGACCCCCTCGGCCGCGACTACTCCGGCGACCGGGTCCGCGCGTCGGTCGACGAGAGCCGGGAGCGGCTGGGGCTCGACGTCCTGCCGCTCGTGCACCTGCACGACCCGGAGTTCTTCGACTTCGACGAGATCGCCCGGCCGGGCGGCGCGGTGGACGCCCTCGTGGCGCTCAAGGAGTCCGGCGTCGTCGGCTCGATCGGCCTGGCCGGGGGCCGCGTGCAGGAGATCGCGCGGTACCTCGCCCTCGGCGTGTTCGACGTGCTCCTCGTGCACAACCGGTGGACGCTGCTCGACCGCAGCGCGGGCGACCTCGTCGCCGAGGCGACGGAGCGCGGCATGGGCGTGCTCAACGCCGCCGTCTGGGGCGGCGGCCTCCTCGCGCCCGGCTCGCGCGTGACGACGTACGGCTACCGGACGCCCCCGCCGGAGGTGCTGGACGCCGTCGCCGCGATGCGCGCCGCGTGCGAGCGCCACGGGACCGACCTGGCCACCGCCGCGCTGCAGCACTCGCTGCGCGACCCGCTGGTGGCGTCGACGATCGTGGGGATGGGCAACCCCGCGCACGTCGACGACGTCCTGGCGCGCGCGGCGACGCCCGTGCCGGACGAGCTGTGGCCGGAGCTCGAGGCCCTGCTGCCGCCCCGGCACGCCTGGCTGGACGCGCCGTTCGACTGAGCACCCCGCTGGGTCAGCCCGCCTCGCTGAGCGCCCGGACGCCCTCCAGCATCGACGCCCACATCGCCCGGGAGTGCTCGGCCGCCTCCGGGGTGGGGTTGTTGTCCTGGGTCAGCTCGACGCGCGTGCCGCCGTCGGCGGGCTCGAGGAGGAACGCCAGCTCGTGGTAGGCGTCGGGCTCGTCCGGCCGGCCGCCGAGCGGGCTCCAGTGCGTGACCACCGGCCGGCGCGGCGGGTCGACCACGAGGACCTCGCCCTTGTCCTCGAACACCCGGCCCTCCCACTCCCCCTGCCAGCGGATGGGCCCGCCCACCTGCCACTCGGTGACCGTCCGCGCGCCGAACATGACCTCCGGCCGCGGCTCGGGGTCGGTCAGCACCTGCCACACCCGCTCGGGGGCGCCTCCACGCGGGTCTCCACCCGCGCCACGTGTCCTCGCACCGGCCTCACCTCCGTCCCCAGGATTCCCCGCGCCCGCGGGTCGCGCGCGGCGAGCACTAGACCGCGAGCTCCGTGGGCTCGGCGACGACGTCGACGAGCGCGCCGTTGCGCCACACCGTCACCTCGATGGGCCGCCCGATGGCGCCGGCGACCATGAGCCGCTGGATCTCGGTGGTCGTGGCCACGCTCGCGCCGTCGACCGCCACGACGACGTCGGCCACGTGCAGGCCGGCGAGCGCGGCCGGGCTGCCCGCCACGACGTCGGCCACGTGCAGGCCGGTCCGGCGGCCGAGCCGCGCGACGAGCGGCGGGGGCAGCGGCGCCTGCCGCCCCACGATGCCCAGCCAGGCCCGGCGGACCCGGCCGTCGGCGAGCAGGGTGTCGACGATCCCGCGCGTCGTCGCGTTGATGGGCACGGCCAGCCCGACGCCGATCCCCGCCACGGCCGTGCTCACCCCGACCATGCGCCCGGCCGCGTCGGCGAGCACGCCGCCGCTGTTGCCGGGGTTGAGCGCGGCGTCGGTCTGGATGACCTCGTCGACGACGCGGCCGGCCCGCGTCGGCAGCGACCGGCCCAGCCCGGACACGATGCCCGCCGTCACGCTCCCGGCCAGCCCCAACGGGTTGCCCAGCGCCACGACGAGCTGACCGACGACGAGGCCGGCCGCGTCGCCGAGCGCCACGGGCGGCGGCAGCGGCTCGCCGGCCCGCAGGACCGCGAGGTCCGAGAGCGGATCCCGCCCGACGACGTCGGCCACCACCTGGGTCCCGTCCGCGAACGCCGCGGTCGCCCGGGCCGCGCCCGCCACGACGTGCGCCGACGTGAGGAGCACGTCCGTGCCGATGACGCTCGCGCTCCCCGCGCCCGCGCCACGCGCCGTCGTCACGGCGAGGCTCGCGACCGACGGCAGCACCGTGCGCGCCACGCGCGTCACGACGGCCGAGTAGGCGTCCAGCTCGTCGCTCATGCGCGCGTCAACGCCGCGCGGCCCCGTCGCGTGCCGGCTTCTGCCGACGGCGTACTAGGCCAGGCGCTCGCGCAGCCCGCCGAGCTCCGCGCGGAGCTCGGCCGGCACCTTCTCGCCGAACACCTCGAACCACTCCTCGGTCAGGTCGGCCTCGTGGCGCCACGCGTCGCGGTCCACCGCGAACAGGGCCTCCAGGTCGGCCGGGTCGAGGTCCAGGCCGGCGAGGTCGAGCGCGCCGTCCGCCGGGACGAGCCCGACGGGCGTCTCCTCCGCGGCGGCCGTGCCGGCGACCCGCCCGAGCGCCCAGGCGAGCACGCGCGAGTTCTCGCGGAAGCCCGGCCACAGGAAGCGCCCGTCGGCGCCCTTGCGGAACCAGTTCACGCAGAACAGGCGCGGCGGGGCGGCGAGCCGCTCGCCGATGCGCAGCCAGTGCGCCCAGTGGTCGGCCATGTGGTAGCCGCAGAACGGCAGCATGGCGAACGGGTCGCGCCGCAGCGCGCCGACCGTCCCCTCGGCCGCTGCGGTCTGCTCGGACGAGATCGTCGCGCCCATGAAGACCCCGTGCGCCCAGCTGCGCGCCTCGGTCACGAGCGGCACGTTCGTCGCGCGGCGGCCGCCGAAGAAGATCGCGTCGACGGGCACGCCGGCCGGGTCCTCCCAGGTGTCCGCGATGGAGGGGCACTGCCCCGCGCGGACGGTGAACCTCGAGTTCGGGTGCGCGGCCGGGCGCCCGGAGTCGGGCGTCCAGTCCTGGCCGGTCCAGTCGATCAGGTGGTCGGGTGGGGTGTCGGTGAGCCCCTCCCACCACACGTCGCCGTCGTCGGTCAGCGCGACGTTCGTGAAGATCGTGTCGTGGGAGACCATGTCGACGGCCGTCGGGTTGGTCGCCTCGCCCGTGCCGGGCGCGACGCCGAAGAAGCCCGCCTCGGGGTTGATCGCCCACAGGCGCCCGTCCTCGCCGGGGCGCATCCACGCGATGTCGTCGCCGATCGTCTCGGCCTTCCAGCCCGGCAGGGTGGGCTGGATCATCGCGAGGTTGGTCTTGCCGCACGCGGACGGGAACGCCGCGGCGACGTGGAAGACGCGGCCCTCGGGCGACGTCAGGCGCAGGAGCAGCATGTGCTCGGCGAGCCAGCCCTCGTCCCGGCCGATCACGGACGCGATCCGCAGGGCGAAGCACTTCTTGCCGAGCAGCGCGTTGCCGCCGTAGCCGGACCCGTACGACCAGATCTCCCGCGTCTCGGGGAAGTGGACGATGTACTTCGTTGCGTTGCACGGCCACGGGACGTCGGGGCGGCGCGTGCCGTCGTCGGCGACGAGCGGGTAGCCCACCGAGTGCACGGCGGGCACGAAGTCGCCGTCCGTGCCGAGCCGCTCGAGGACGGCGGTGCCCACCCTCGTCATGATGTGCATGCTCACGACGACGTACGGCGAGTCGGTCAGCTGCACGCCGTACTGGGCGAGCGGCGAGTCGACCGGGCCCATCGAGAACGGGATGACGTACATCGTCCGGCCGCGCATGGCGCCGCGGAACGCGGTCTCGAGCTCGGCGCGCATCTCGGCGGGCGCCCGCCAGTTGTTGGTGGGGCCGGCGTCGGACTCGTGCTCGGAGCAGATGAACGTGCGGCCCTCGACGCGCGCGACGTCGCTCGGGTCGGAGCGGGCGAGGAAGCTGTTCGGCCGCTTCTCGGGGTTGAGCCGCAGGAAGGTGCCCTGCTCGACGAGCAGGTCG
>JAAZAC010000147.1 GCA_012514545.1 Actinomycetales bacterium
CCTCGCCCGGGCCCGCGTCCGCCCCGGACCCCCGGCGCGTGCCCGGCCCCGTGCCGTCCCGGCCACCGGAGCGCCCGGCGGCCGCGACCGCCCGCGCGACGGCGTCGTGCTCCATGCCGAGCCAGCCCGCGAGCATGCGCGCGTACTCGGGCCGCAGCGCCGCGTCGCGGATCCGCGCCACGATCGGCGCCGACGCGCGAAGCGCGGCCACCCGGCCCTCCGCGGTGTCCAGGTCGTGCGCGGCGATCGTCGAGCGGATCACGAACTCGAAGAGCGGCTGCCGTCCGGCCACGAGCGCGCGCACCGCGTCCGGCCCGCGGGCCTGGCGCAGCTCGCACGGGTCCATCCCGCTCGGCTCGACCGCGACGAACGTCTGCGCGTAGAACCGCTGGTCCTCGCCGAACGCGCGCAGCGCCGCCTTCTTGCCCGCCTCGTCGCCGTCGAACGTGAAGATGATCTCCCCGCCCACGGACTCGCCCGAGGAGAGCTGCACGCCGCCGCCCGCGGCCGTGTCACCGAGGAGGCGCCGGACCACCCGGGCGTGGTCCGGCCCGAACGCGGTGCCGCACGTGGCGACGGCGGTCGGCACGCCGGACAGGTGCGCCGCCATGACGTCCGTGTAGCCCTCGACGACGACCACCTGCTTGCGCTTGGCGATCTCGCGCTTGGCCAGGTCGATCCCGTAGAGCACCTGCGCCTTCTTGTAGAGCGCGGTCTCCGGCGAGTTGAGGTACTTGGGGCCGTTGTCGTCCTCGTGCAGGCGGCGCGCGCCGAAGCCGACGACGTCGCCCGTGACGTCGCGGATCGGCCACACGAGCCTGCCGCGGAACCTGTCGTACAGGCCGCGCTGGCCCTGGCTCATGAGGCCCGACGCCGTCAGCTCGGCCTCCGTGAAGCCCTTGCCCCGCAGGTGACGCAGCAGCGCGTCCCAGCCCTGCGGCGCGTAGCCGACGCCGAACTGCTCGGCGGCCGCCCGGTCGAAGCCGCGCTCGGCGAGGAACTGGCGACCGATCGCCGCCGCGGGCGTCAGGAGCTGCTCGGCGTAGAACGCGGCGGCGTGCCGGTGCGCCTCGACGAGCCGCTGCCGGCGCCCGGGCTCCTCGCCAGGTCGGGTCGGGCCGCCGTCCTCGTAGCGCAGCTGGACGCCCACGCGCCCGGCGAGCATCTCGACCGCCTCGGTGAAGCCGAGGCCGTCGATCTTCTGCACGAACGAGATCACGTCGCCGCCCTCGCCGCAGCCGAAGCAGTGCCACAGGTTGACCGGCGGGCGGACGTGGAAGGACGGGGTGCGCTCGTCGTGGAAGGGGCACAGCCCCTTGAGCGAGCCCACGCCGGCGGGCTTGAGCGTGACGTGCTCGCCCACGATCTCCTCGATGCGGGCCCGCTCGCGCACCGCCGCGATGTCCTCGCCACGGATGCGTGCCACGCCGCGAGTGTAGGCCGTGCCGGCGGGGGCCCGGGCGTGCGGGAGACTGCTGGGGACCCGCGACGAGAGGACTGCCGTGCCGGCGACCGAGACCCTGCCC
>JAAZAC010000148.1 GCA_012514545.1 Actinomycetales bacterium
CCCCACCGGCCGAGACCACCACCCTGACCGTCTGGGTCATGGGTGACTCCGGCGCCCGCCTCGAGGAGGCCCTCGCGCCGTTCACGGACGAGACCGGCATCGAGGTGGACGTCCAGGCCATCCCCTGGGACAACGTCAACGACCGGCTGACCACCGCCGTCGCCTCCGGCGAGGGCCCGGACGTCACGCAGATCGGCCTGTCCCACCTCGCCGCGTTCCTCGAGGCCGGCGTGCTCGAGGACCTCAGCGGCCACCTCGCCGACCACCCGAACCTCGACCCGGCGAACTTCCCGAGCGCCGTCGCCGACCTCAACCCCGACGGCGGGCTGTTCTCCGTGCCGTGGATCAGCGACACCCGCGTGCTCTTCTACCGCTCCGACATCCTCGCCGAGGCGGGGATCGACGAGCCGCCGGCCACGTGGGAGGAGCTGCGGGAGGCGGCGCGCACCCTCGCCGCGCGCGGCGACGGCCAGTACGGCTACTACATCCCGCAGTGGGACGCGCCGCTGCCCGTCGCCTACACGTGGCAGACCGGCACGGACGTCATCGCCGACGACGGCTCGATCCAGCTCGACACCCCGGGCTTCCGCGAGGCCGTCGACCACTACCTCGGCTTCTACGAGGACGGCTCGGTGCCGACCGCGGGCGACTTCGACCAGGCCGCGGGCTTCGTCTCCGGGACCGCGCCGATGCTCGTCTCCGGCCCGTACCTCGCCGCGGCGATCCGCGAGCAGGCGCCCGACCTCGAGGGCGCGTGGGGCGTGACCACCGTCCCCACGAACAAGACCGGCACCTCGCTCTTCGCCGGCTCCAACCTCGGTGTCTGGAAGGGCACGGAGAACCTCGACGCCGCGCTGCAGCTCCTGGACTTCCTCACCGACCCGGCCACCCAGGTCGCGTGGTACCAGGCCACCGGTGAGCTCCCGGCCGTCACGGCGGCGTTCGACGACCCGGCCCTCGCCGACGACCCCCTCGTCGCGGTCTACGCCGAGCAGCTGCAGGACTCCAAGCCGCTGCCCGTCAGCACCGCGTGGGACGAGGCGAACCAGGCCCTCCTCCAGGCGCTCAACGCCATCGCGCTGACCGGCGCCGACGAGGAGCAGACCCTGGCCGGCCTGTTCGCCACGATCGAGGAGATCAACGCACGATGACGCACGACGGCGGTGCCGGCGGGTCGCGGCTCGGCGGCACCGCCGTGCTCGTCGGGGCGCGGGACGATGCCCCGATGAGCGACCGTTCGAGGCGGAGCGCCCGCCGCCGCGCCCCCGGGTCGGCCCCGGCCCGGGGGCCGGGGCGGCGGCGGGCCTCCGTCGTTCCGTACGCCTTCATCGCGCCCGCGCTGATCCTGCTGACGATGTTCGGCCTCCTGCCGATCCTCGTCGCGGCCGGGGTGAGCCTGACCGACCTGGACATCGGCGGCCTGGGCAACCCCGAGACGATCCGGTTCATCGGCCTGGCCAACTACGAGCGGCTGTTCGCCGACCCCGAGTTCTGGCAGGCGCTGCGCACGACCGGCTTCTTCGTCGTCGTCGGCGTGCCGGTGATCATCGCCGTGTCGCTGGCGATCGCGGTGGCGCTCAACACCTCGCAGTCGCGGTTCTTCCGCGCGCTGCGCGCCTTCTACTTCCTGCCCGCGATCACGGCGATCGTCGCGGTCGCGCTCATCTGGGGCTACCTGTACAACAGCCAGTTCGGGCTGCTCAACCAGCTGCTCGCCCAGGTCGGCCTGGGGCCGGTCGGCTGGCTCTCCGACCCGACGACGGCGCGGCTGTCCGTGGCGCTCGTCGCCGTCTGGCGGGCCACCGGGCTCAACACGATCATCTTCCTCGCCGCGCTGCAGTCGGTGCCGAAGGAGTACCACGAGGCCGCGGCGCTCGACGGCGCCGGGCGGTGGACGACGTTCTGGCGCGTCACGTTCCCGCTGCTGCGCTTCGCGCTGTTCTTCGTCACGGTGACGACGCTCATCGGCTGGCTGCAGTTCTTCGACGAGCCCTACGTGCTCACGCGCGGCGGCCCGGTGGGCGCGACGACGTCGATGTCGCTGTTCATCTTCCAGAAGGGCTTCAGCCTCAACCAGTTCGGCTACGCGAGCGCCGGCTCGCTCGTCCTGTTCGCGATCATCGCCGTCGTCACGGCGATCCAGCTGCGCATGCGGAGCACCGATGACTGACCGCCGCCGCCGCCCGATCGTCGTCGCCGTGGGCGCTCTCCTCACGGTGGGCGCGCTCGCGACCTCGTTCCCGTTCGTGTGGATGGTCACGAGCTCGCTCAAGCCGCCGAGCGAGGCGCTCGCCGTGCCGCCCACGCTGCTGCCGCGCTCGCCGTCGCTCGACGCGTACGCCCGGCTGTTCACCGAGCTCGACTTCGGTCGCTACCTGGTCAACACGATCGTCGTCGTGCTCATCGGGGGCGTCGGGCTCCTCGCGATGGCGATGGCGGGCTACGGGTTCGCCAAGTACCGCTTCCGCGGCCGCGGGGTCCTCTTCCTGCTCGTCCTCATGACGCTGATGATCCCCGTGCAGGTCACGATGATCCCGACCTACCTCATCCTCAACGAGCTGCACCTGACGAACACGCTCGTCGGGGTCGCGGCGCCCACGCTGGTGAGCGCCTTCGGGATCTTCCTGTTCCGGCAGTTCATGGCGACGATCCCCGACGAGCTGCTCGAGGCCGCCCGCCTCGACGGCGCCGGGGAGCTGCGCACGTTCTGGCGGATCGTGCTGCCGCTGTCCAAGCCGATCCTCGCCGTGCAGGCGGTGCTGACGTTCATCGCCGGCTGGAACAGCTTCCTGTGGCCGCTGATCATCGCGACGGATCAGGACAAGTACACCCTCGCCGTCGGGCTGTCCCTGCTCAACCAGCAGATCACCGTGAACCCGACCCTGCAGATGGCCGGGTCGTCCCTCATGGTCGTCCCGATCATCGTCGTCTTCGTCTGCTTCCAGCGGTACATCGTGCAGGGCTTCACGATGTCCGGCCTCAAGTAGCCCACCCGTCCGACCACCCGCCCCACCCGACCGACCCCGCCGGAGACCCTCGTGCACCACCCCGCCCCCTCGCCCGTCACCACCGGCCCGTCGCCGGCGCCCGGGTTCGTCCGCGCCGAGCGCGGCCGGATCGTCGGGCCCGACGGCGAGCCCCTGCTCCTGCGCGGCGTGGGCCTGGGCAACTGGCTGCTGCCCGAGGGCTACATGTGGGGCTTCGGGGAGCGCGCGGCGTCGCCCCGGCAGATCGAGGCGGTCGTCGCGGCGCTCGTCGGCGAGGAGGACGCGGCCGCGTTCTGGCGCCGGTTCCGGGACGTGTTCGTCACGGCCGACGACGTCGCCGCCATCGCGGCGTGGGGGTTCGACCACGTCCGCCTGCCGATCAACTGGCGCGTGCTCGCGCGGCCCGACGGCGCGTGGCGGGAGGACGGGTTCGCGCTCGTCGACCGCCTGGTCGGCTGGTGCCGCGACGCCGGCCTGCGCGTGCTGCTCGACCTGCACGGCGCGCCCGGCGGGCAGACGGGCACCAACATCGACGACTCGAGCGGGCGGCCCGAGCTGTTCATGGACGCCCGCAACCAGGACCTCACCGTCGCGCTGTGGACGGAGCTCGCGCGGCGGCACGCCGGCGACCCCACGGTCCTCGGCTACGACCTGCTCAACGAGCCGCTGCCGAACGAGTGGCAGCACGTCTACGCGGACGACCTCGTGGTCCTGTACCGGCGCCTCACCGCGGCGATCCGCGCCGTCGACCCGGACCATCTGATCATGTACGAGGGCACGCACTGGGCCACCGGCTGGGACGTCTTCACCGAGGTCTGGGACCCGAACTCCGTGCTCCAGTTCCACAAGTACTGGTCGCCCGCGGACCTGCCGAGCATCCGCCGGTTCCTCGAGACGGGCGCGCGCCTCGGTCTGCCGGTCTACATGGGCGAGGGCGGGGAGAACGTGCCCGAGTGGCTGGTCGCCGCGCACCAGCTCTACGAGGACCACGGCATCGGCTGGAACCTGTGGACCTGGAAGAAGGTCGAGACCGCGACCTCGCCGCTGTCGGTCGACGCGCCCGAGGGCTGGGCCGACGTCGTCGCCTTCGCGAACGGCACCGGTCCGCGCCCGCCGCGCGAGCGGGCCCGCCGCATCCTCGACGACCTCCTGGCGAACATGCCCGCGGACCGCTGCACGCGGCGGCCCGAGGTGGTCGCGGCCGTCTTCCGCCGCGCCCCCGTGACCCTGCCCGCGTACGGCTACACGTTCCGCGGGGCCGGGACCTCGTTCGGCACGACGGCGGACGCGCCCCTGCCGGGCGTGCGCGGCGACGAGCCCGTGGCGCTGCGCCGGCGCGACGGCGGGCCCGTCCCGGACTTCTCGCACCCCCGCCCGGGCGGCGCCGAGGGCGACGTCGTCGCCGACCTCGCCCCGGGCGACTGGCTCGCGTTCGAGGCCGAGGTGGGCCCGGGCGACTGGCGGGTCGAGGTGCTCGGCTCGTCGACGGAGCCCCCGCGGCTGACCGTGGCCGGCCGGGCCGTGCCGCTGGCGGCGGCCGGCGCCGAGGGGCCCGACGCCGTCTGGCGCGGCGAGCTGACCCGGTCCGAGGGCGGGCGCGTCGGCCTGCGCGTCGCCGCGGGCGCGGCCCCGCTGACCCTGCGCGCGGTCCGGGTGGCGGCATGACCGGCACCACGGCCGCCCCGGCGTACCTCGACACCCACCGGACGGTCGACGAGCGCGTGGCCGACCTGCTCGGCCGGATGACCCTGGCCGAGAAGGTCGGCCAGATGCTCCAGCTCGACGCGCAGGAGGGCGTCCGGTACGCGATCGAGGACCTGCACGCGGGCTCGCTCGTGCACACGTCGCCCGACGACGTCGCGCTCGTGCACGCGCTCGTCGAGCGCTCCCGCCTGCGCATCCCCGTCCTCGTCGCCGAGGACTGCATCCACGGGCACGCGTTCTGGCCGGGCGCGACGGTCTTCCCGACCCAGCTCGCCATGGCCGCGACGTGGGACCCCGGCCTGGTCGAGCGCGTGGCGCGCGTGACCGCCGTCGAGGCCGCCGCGACCGGCGTGCACTGGACGTTCTCGCCCGTGCTCTGCGTGGCGCGCGACCTGCGCTGGGGACGGGTCGACGAGACGTTCGGCGAGGACCCGTACCTCGTCGGCGAGCTCGGCGCGGCGATGGTGCGCGGCTACCAGGGCGACGGCCTCGCCGACCCGACGGCGGTCCTCGCCACCGCGAAGCACTTCGCCGGCTACTCCGAGACGCAGGGCGGGCGGGACGCGAGCGAGGCCGACATCTCGCGGCGCAAGCTGCGGTCCTGGTTCCTGCCGCCGTTCGAGCGCGCCGCCGCCGAGGGCTGCGGGACCTTCATGCTCGGCTACCAGTCGATGGACGGCGTGCCCATCACGGTGAACGGCTGGCTGCTCGACGAGGTGCTGCGCGGCGAGTGGGGCTACCCCGGGGCCCTCGTCACCGACTGGGACAACGTCGGGCGCATGGTCTGGGAGCAGCGCGTCTTCACCGACCACACGGCCGCCGCGGCCGCCGCGATCCGGGCGGGGAACGACGTCGTCATGACGACGCCGGAGTTCTTCGAGGGCGCCCAGCGCGCGGTCGCCGCGGGGCTCGTGGACGAGCGGGCGATCGACGCCGCCGTGGCGAGGGTCCTCGCGCTGAAGGTCCGGATGGGCCTGTTCGAGGACCCGCGCCGGCCCGACGCCGCGCGGCAGCGGGTCGTCGTGGGCGCGCCGGAGCACGCCGCGCTCAACCTCGAGGTCGCCCGGCGGTCCCTCGTGCTGCTCGCCAACGACGGGACGCTGCCGCTCGCGGGCGGCTGCGCGCGGTCCGACGACGGCCGCGCGGCCGCGCCGGACCCGGCCCCGCGGCGGATCGCCGTCGTCGGGCCGAACGCGGACGACCCGCACGCGACGCTCGGCGACTGGGCGGGCGCGTCGGGGCAGGTGCGCTGGCTCGTGCCGGACGGGCACCCGCGCCACCTCGTCGAGACCGTCCTCGACGGCCTGCGCGCCGTGGCCCCGGCCGGCTGGGAGGTCGTGCACGCGCGCGGCGCGGACATCCTCGCGGGCACGGAGCTCGACGACGACGCCGACGACGACGCCGACGACCTGCTGCCCGACGGCCAGCCGCGCCCGCGGGTGGCCGTGCCCGCCGAGCCCGACCCGGTGCTCCTCGACGAGGCGGTCGCGGCGGCGCGCGCCGCGGACTGGGTGGTCGCCGTCGTCGGGGACCGCATCGAGCTCGTGGGGGAGGGCCGCTCGACGGCGACGCTCGAGCTCGTCGGCGCGCAGACCGCGCTCCTCGACGCGCTGGCGGCCACGGGCACGCCGATGGTCGTCGTGGTCGTCGCGTCGAAGCCGCTCGTGCTGCCGCCGTCGGCGCTCGGCGCCGCGGCCGTCGTGTGGGCGGGCAACCCCGGCATGCGCGGCGGCCGCGCGGTGGCGGAGCTGCTGCTCGGGCTGGTCGAGCCGAGCGGGCGGCTGCCGATCTCGTTCGCGGCGCACGCCGGCCAGCAGCCGGTCTACTACAACCAGGTCCGCGGCCAGCACGGCACCCGCTACGCGGACCTGACCCAGCGCCCGGTCTTCGCGTTCGGCGAGGGCCTGTCGTACACGACCGTCGAGTACGCCGACCTGCGCGTGCACACCCCGGTCGTGGGCCGCGCCGACGTCGTCCGCGCGACCGTGACGGTGCGCAACACCGGGCGGCGGCCCGCGCTCGAGACGGTGCAGGCGTACGTCGCCGACGTCGTGACGTCCGTGACGTGGGCCGAGCAGGAGCTCAAGGCCTACCGCCAGGTGCCCGTGCCGCCCGGGCGGGCCGTGGACGTCGACCTCGAGGTCCCCGCGGCCGCGTGCTCGATCGTCGACGCCGACGGCCGGCGGGTGGTCGAGCCCGGCGAGTTCGAGCTGCGGGTCGGCCCGTCCTCGCGTCCCGAGGCGCTCCTGCGCGCCTGTTTCGTCGTCGCCGACGACGCCGCCGGGCCGGCCGCGCGCACCGCCTGACCCGCCCGCCGGGCCACCGAGGCCGCCGGGCCCCCGCGCTTCGGGGAGCGGGGGCCCGGTCGCGCGCGCGCCGCGGTCCGGGCGCGCAGCCAGGCCAGTTGCCGTCGTCCGGCCAGGCCAGTTGCCGTCGTCCGGCCAGGCCAGTTGCCGTCGTCGGGCCGCTCGGTACCGCCCCGGCCGCACACGGTGGCGTCCACGGCAGGCCCCATGTGATGCCATCCCATGTGTCACATGAGGCCGTGTGATACCGGACACTCCCGGTCAATCCGTGCGCGCAGTGTTACGAAAACGTGACCTGGGTCACGTGGACGGCGGCACGAATGTTAGCGCTATCATCCGTCACACGGCAGCCGCGGACGTCCGTGGGCGGCACCCTTACCGGCGAGGTCGCCGGACCATGACGAGGAGGTTGTGGAATGCGGAAGCGGATCATGTCGGGGCTCGCTGTGCTCAGCGTGGTCGCCCTCGCGGCGACCGGCTGCCAGTCCGGCGGCGGCGGCAACGACGACGACACCAACGCCGGTGGCGGCGGCGGTGGCGGCGGTGACCTCATCACCGTCGGCTTCGCCCAGACCGGCTCCGAGAGCGGCTGGCGCAGCGCGAACACCGAGTCCATGAAGGCGGCGTTCTCGGAGGACAACGGCTTCGAGCTCATCTTCAACGCCGCGGACAACGACCCCGCCGCGCAGATCGCGGCCGTCCGCTCGTTCATCAACCAGGGCGTCGACGCGATCGTCATCGCGCCGATCGTGGAGGACGGCTGGGACGACGTCCTCCAGGAGGCCAAGGACGCCGGGATCCCCGTGATCCTCGAGGACCGCACGGTCACCGCGTCCGAGGACCTCTACGCCACGTGGGTCGGCCTCGACTTCAAGCTCGAGGGCCAGCTGGCCGGCGAGTGGGCCGCGGAGAACTTCACCGAGCCCACGCGCATGGTCGTCCTCGAGGGCACGACCGGCTCCGCCCCGGCGAACGACCGGGCCGAGGGCTTCGACGCCGCGATCGAGGGCACGCCGATCGAGAAGATCGACTCCCAGAGCGGTGACTTCACCCGTGACGGCGGCAAGACCGTCATGGAGGGCTTC